>NZ_JAIVFV010000169.1 GCF_020829445.1 Nostoc sp. CHAB 5836 | reverse complement strand
AGCTTTCGCCATTCTGAATCATGCCCAAAGCCATACGATTTACTGCGCCATTGTGTCCAGTGACCGTCAGAACTTCGTTGAACAATGGTGCAGTTTGTTGCAGCAGTTGAAGTTGCCTTTCTGTTTCCTTGTCTGCATCTGCATTTAAGCGTTTGCGTTCGGCGGCTGATGAAAGATATTGCAATTGTTCTTCTGCTTGGGTATCCTTCATGGCTGCAAGCATATCTTCTTCGCGCTCAAAATCTTGGTAATATTTTTCTAACTTTCGCAGTTCAATCCCAGCGAAACTAGCAAGAGTGATGGCGACTAGGTTTGCAGGAATGAAGGATTTCAAATCTTTGGGATTGACGGCTAAAGCCAAGACAAGAGCCACAAAGCCGCTACCGCCAATCTTTAACCAAGAAAATAGCATTTAGTCCATCCAAAAGTTAATCCAACAGCAATAACTTGCAACAACATTTCGTTATCAGTTTTACCTTTGGTATAAGTAACTACTGTTGTCACACCAATAACGAGAAACGACCAGGGCAATAAACTGATTAATTGTGCTGTTGCGCTGGCAACTAAAAAACTACACATCCAGATTAGTAGTTTACAAACTTGTGACATTACCCCACCTTTTTGATTCTTTGTGTAATTCCAGACGTACCCGAAAATCGCGCATTTCTCAGTTCTTGAAACCGAGCAACCAAATTAGTGGTTTGTTCTTCGTAGGGAGTCGGTTCTTTCTTGACCGTTTGGGCTGTCAGTTTTTCTTGCTTGTTGGTCTTGCTTTCAGAATATTGTTGAGCAATCTTGCCTAAACTGATTCCCAAGTCATCTTGAACTCCAGCCAGAGCCGAGCGAGAACCTCCAACTATTTGTCTGTATTTTGATTCTAAATTGGCAAGGGATACCCCTAATGTTTTTTCCAGTTCGGCGTGTTGTACTCTGGCCTCTGCTACATTCTCACTAACTTCTGCTTGCTTCTCCCTAACTTTGTAAAAAGCTTTGAGATAGCGGGTAATGGCTGTTGAATATTCTGCCCAGTTTTTGGCTTGAAATTCTGCACCCTTGGCTTTATCTAAGGCATCAGCAACCAAAGCATCTGTCAAATCTCCCTGGATTTTCACATCAACAGGTAGCATATCAGCAATACATTGGGCATTTTCCCAGACTGCTGACTCTAAACCAAAGTGGGAATCTTTAAAAACAAGGGCTTTACTGATATCACCACTTAAATCATCAAGGTTTAAACCACTACTGCTTGGAGTTTGGGGCTTTTGAGATGTTGATTTTACCATTATTTTACGTCAATTAAGGACTCGCAAGGCTGATATTCTACGAAAACATCATCCTGAAATTCAAGCCATTGGGCATCTTGTGGGCGGAAGTAACGGATATTATTCTCTAATTTGACTTCTAAATTAATCTCAGGAAATCTGAAAACGTTATTCTTCTCAATCACCCTAGTTAATTCAGTATCGCTCCCAAGTTTCATTCCTAGATGTAAAGTTACTCCCGCTTTTTTGTATTTCTGCCAGTAATATGAGAACTCGTTCTTATCTAAGAAATTGACATTAATTATCGGGATGCCCTTCTCGAATAACATAGCAAATATCCCTAATGGAGGATAATGAATCTTGGCGATTCCTAAGTTATGGAGGTAACACCAGTAGGCTCTGTGGAAGTCGGCGGTTTGCAAATTACTTTCTCCAATTTTTTGATGAACATTTTCGCTACAGACTGCCAAAATAATGACCAAGCTTGTTGATTTCGCCATCGAATCTGAGCCGCAGCAATATCAGCGCTAGAGGGGATAATGCTGCCATACTTTTCCAGATTGTCAATCGCTTGACGGAAACTGACTACTTCATCCTCTGTGGCACTTATATCAGGAGCAACAGCCGACGCTAATCGCTCCATCACTCCTTTGACTGTTGCTGATTCTTCTTTGAGGCGTGTTAACTCTGTGTGCATCACATCAATCATGGCGAGATTGGATTGTGCAACAGCAGCCTGGAAATCAATCAATTGCTGTTCTAACTGCCGTTGCACCTCCATTTGAATAATTTGTGTAATGTCCGCAAAACCCCTACCGTCTCGAACAGCTTTTGTGAAATCCTGAACCTCACGCGATACTTGGGATGCATTCAAATTGTCCATCGTCTAAGTCGTTCCACTTTAATGAGACACCAACGCGATTCGCAAAAGTATTAACAGTCTGTTTCATCGCTTCATAGCCCAGATATTCACAACTATCTAGTAGTTGTGGTAATTCCACTTCAATGAACTGCTTTTGAATCGCAGCTAATTGTTTCTTTTTCTTATCTGCCATCTGGGTTCTGGCAATTTGCTTACCCTGAGAGCGTGCTTTTTCTATAGCTTCAAGGCGAGTCAGTTCCATTGCTTGAGCAATTTGTAATTCTTCTGATGCAAGTTCCTGAATTAGTTTGTGGTCGCGTACTAGTCTCTCAAAAATAGCTAGTCGCAGATCATCATCAAAAGCAATCTCTAATTGTTCAATAACAACAGCCATTGCTGTAGAAGCAGGAATTATTTGTGACTTCTTGCCTCTAACTAAGCCTCTGGTTTGACGTTCTATTGTCTCTTCACCATTGGAGACTGTTAATTCTGCGCCTTTACGTACCATATTTCTCCTTGGCTAATTTGATCCAATTTGATAATTCTGAAACTGAGTAATGCTTTCGTTTACTAAATCCTCCCCACTTATAAAGAGTGCGGGTCGAAACTCTATAGCCATAAGCTGCCAAAAATTTGGGTAAATCTCGTCCTTTGCAACCCCGCATCGAAAAAGCGTGCCACATCTTAGCACTTGAGGCTGTCTCTAAACTCATCGCTCGTCGTGACCAACTTTTCATCATCACCATTAATTCCCGAACCCTTGGAAACTTTTTTGTTGGATGATCGTGCCGCCAACACGCCATATATACAAGTATTGATGCAAGTCCTTCTTCCACATAGCGCTGAGATTTTGCTATTCCCAAAAACTGCTTCCAACTAGCCCAACAATTCCTGGAGATACAACGGTTTAAAACCGCATCACATGATTTTTTAACCTCGGATAACGCGATGATTTTGCTGTCAGGCTCAGGGGATTGTTTCTCTTGGTTCCTGTTGATTGCTTCACAGAAAGCATCAAATACTTCTTCAAGTTTGTACTCGTTACTTTGCCAGTAGTTTCTCAAGCTCCGATATGTTACCTTGACTCGGGGATAGCACTTGCGATACCACGCTAAACACAACAGCAATTCTGTTTGTTCTGGTGTATAGGAGCGATCGCGAAGCTTCTTACCCTGTGGATAAATTGCACCCGCAAGCCGCTCCCAATTTCGCCAAGTGCGCTCACTTATACTTGCTCCCCGAATCTTTTCACATTGAGTTTTGAGATTGGTGGAAAGGCCTATCCAATCCTCTAGTACTACTGTCATGGCTAATTGCTTTTAAAACTAACGTGGCTGCAATTATTGAAAAAGTAATTGCGATTATCGCTCCACAAAATTCTAACAAACCGGACGAATTTCTTTCTTCTCTTTCTATTGTTTCAGTTGTCCCATCAAATGATATTTTTGTATGAGTCTCTTTCTTGTACACATTATCATTTATCCGTATATATGGACACTCGTGGTTATTTGATTGGTACTACACTTGCTCCCCTTTGAAAAAAATGTCTATGAAAATTCGGGGTCTGAAAGTTAAGTTTGGTTCATTTGGGTTGCTAACGTTTTGCCGAATCCTTATGCTGTAAGTGTTTGAGACTTGTATTATTTTAGTATTACCCCAATTTATGATTTGCAATGATGTTACTAGGCAGCTTTTTAAGTTCTTTTCAACAAAGATCGGCAGAATCTATGTAGTTTGTCATTGAGGGCGAAAAGCTATTTTTTGCTTATACTATCGGTGTAGTAGCCTGTAACAAGGAAAAAATCGGCAGTTCACTTTTTAGAGCAATAAATCCTTAAACTCCTTTTTCATGTACTGGTACTCTATGTACTTGTTCAGACTTAGTAAACTGTGACTGCTCTCGTTGATATCGTTCAATAGTGAACTCTTTGAGAGTCTTTTGTAAGCAGTCTTGAACTATCCATTTTTTGGCGATGCCATGAGGTAGAAGCGTAAAAATTTCACCGATCTTTCCAGTTACCCAAACTTGATAGCGAACTATAGGTGGTGCTGAATTAGCGTCAGATAATTTTTCAAGCATCTCTATATGATGCTGTTTGTATTCAGGTACAGACATTGCTAATTCATGCCATCGTTTCCAAGTGCGGTAACATATCCCCAAAATCCTTGTTCCCTCTGCCACAGATAGCGGTAACTCAAGTAGATATAAACCTGTTTCTGGGTTGGGCGATTCAAATAGTCTATTTCTCCACTCCTTCATCATTAGTTCATTACTAAGTAGTAATTAATTGGTTTTTAATATTGCCACTCGTTTCTGAGCTGAGAGCGATATCATTATGACTATCTCGTTAATTCAAGTCTGATAATTTCTAGCCCGTTAATTGGCTGTGGATTGATATCCTTAATATCACAATAAAAAACCTGCACAGGGCAGGCAATACAAATTCGTGACAAATTCGTGACAAATTCGTGACCAAAATTTCCCTTAATACCTAAAAAAAATTGAGTAGTTGATCTCTCCAAATTCTGACCACTCTTGATCAAGTTTTGCTAGTACCCATTTGACATATTTAGGGGTTCTGTTCATCCAATTACGAATAGTTCTGGGGTCACGCTCGAAGAAGGCACAAAGCATCCCCTTAAGTCTCAGTTCTTCTGTACTATCCCATTTGCATAAAAATTCAAGTAAACTCATACAGCTCCTCTGTAGGTGATCTCTACGGTTGAGTACTCCTCCGGTGGCGTTAACACCGGAGGTCAAAAGTTTGGTTATTTATTGTGATGTTGAGAAAAGTCCGCTTTGGCAATGAATGGAGTCTTTTTCTGGCTATTCATCGAACTCAGAAACAAAATTCTCTTCTAAAATAGCATAGTTACCCCCATCTTAATACTTATAAAACCTCATAAATTTCCCCCAATTTTCCCGAAAAATACTTAACTATGGGAGTAAAGTTATATAAACCAAGTCCAAAACAAAAAAAATGCCCAAGAAAACTGCACCAAAAATGATTCAGACCGTAGTTTCTATCCCTGCGCCACTATATGAGGCTGCAAAGCGAGTTCAGGTAATGGAAGGCTGGAATGAGTCAGAAATGCACCGAGTCTTTTGGGAGAAAGGTTTTGCTGTTCATATTCAGGCGACTCTTGCCCGTTACCAAATGGGGTTGATTACCTCTGAACAGGGACTAGTAGAGTAAGCTCAAGAATTTTTCCCAAACCTCGTAATCAATTCTGACTTCTGAAGAGGTTTTTCTGCTTCTTATCCCTCTAGTAAGGTATTATGATTAGATTAATAATAAACTATTTTGGAAACTAAGTGGTTAATAATCCCACAAGAAACCCGATAATTGATGAAAAGTTGAGACAATGCCAGAAACAAATGCGCCCAAAATGACACGGATTGAATTTGCGGTTCCGACTGCATTGCTAGCTGAAGCCGAAGCAATGGCTGTTGCTGAAGGATGGAAACCAGCAGAACTGCATCGGATTTTTTGGGAAAAAGGGTTTGCTGTGCATGCAGAAGGTAGTAACAAACGCCTTATAAACAAATCCCTCAGAGAAAAGTACGGCAACCTAGAGTGATGAAGAACTTTTTCCACGATTGTGAATTCTAACTTCTTTTTCAATGGTGCAAACTTCCAAGAGAAGGATTTTGCACCATGTTTTTTCAACTGAAATAAGTCAATGGTTAATCTTCGTCCCCGGCAAAATCGCTCAATGGAACTTCTAGACCCTTGACCGATTTGACTTGCTTCTTTATATGAAAATTATCGCCGTTTCGGTGGTTCATACTTCGATAACCAGATTTATAAGGCATAATGTTTTCCCCTCATTTGTGCGATCGCGTTCTTAATACTGTTAATTACTAGCTGCCATGTTGGTTAATTAAAGCCAACACAATGTTAGGAGTTAAAGGACTCCAACGAGGTTGATAGAACTGTTTCCCATCCCAGTTAAATTGCACTAAAGTAAACTCTTCTGGTTTTTTGTTTTCACTTCTTTTATTGTGGGGATAATGCTCAATGAACAGAAAATCATTCCCCAAACACCAACGAGGACGAGATAATACAGTATTCTGGTATTGTTGCGAAATTAATGTCGCTAAACCCTCCACAGAATTAGTAATGCTTGTCCCCGTGTCTTCTTCATCTAAATCCGAACAAATAACAATATTCGGCATAGAATATGCTTGGTAAATTCGCAGTTGGCATCTGCTATCCCAGCAATTGGAATTCCTTTGTTGCATTGGTTGTCCTGATCCTTTCCAGGTGAAAATGGTGTCTAGTACTAGACTTGGTGAATGAAGATTAATATTTGTGATTGTAGTCATGACTTTCTCTTATGTGAAGTTTCGTGAAATTTGCAAATTACCATTGAGTCTGAGGTTTGGAATTTTACTAACTTCTCATCTCAGAATCATTTTGTGCTGCTTTACCCATACGAACTATCTTGTCCAGCGTCCAAGCACATTGATTAATTTCTTCACGGGATAGACTGAACGCGATCGCTACGAACCTAAAAGAGCGATCGCCCCCATAGAATCAGGAGACAATCGCTTTTTCATCAGTTCAGATTCCGAAACTTAGCAGCACGCAAAGATTGAGTTTTCGCTGCAACCACAGGGCTACTAGCCCGTCGTGCGGTGGATGCCCACACCTGCATTCGTTCAACCGCCGCCGCATCCTGAATTGCAAGTGGGGTAATGATTTGACGACAGGTTTCGAGGTCATCTTGTGTTAAGAGCTGCGGTCTACCCTCATCGAATGCCAGCAGAGCAGCTTCCGAAGCAAGGGTTTCCAGTTCTGCCCCTGAAAACTTCGCGGTCGAGGCTGCTATAGCCTCCAAATACTCCGATTCCAGATGAATGCCAAAGCGTTGTAGATGAATCGCCAGAATCTGTACACGCTCCGGTTCTGTAGGAAGATCAACAAAAAAAGATTCGTCAAACCTTCCCTTCCTCTTGAATTCACTTGGTAGTGCTGATGGGTCATTGCAGGTCGCAACTATAAACACCCCAGCAGTACACTCACTCATGAACGTAAGCAAAGTTCCAAGAATCCTTTGACTAACACCACTTGTATCGCCCTGACCTGAAAGCGCCTTTTCCACCTCATCAATAAACAAGACACAAGGTGCGATCGCTTCTGCTGTTTTCAAAGCACGTTTGACATTCCCCTCAGACTCACCGACCAGACTGCCCAAGAGGGATGCAATGTCTAGCTGTAGGAGTGGTAAGTTGAGTATACTAGCAATGTTTTTGGCGCAGTGACTTTTACCTGTTCCAGGTGGCCCAGCTAGTAACACCCCTTTGGGTTGGGGTAAGCTAAGACTTCGTGCCTCTTGTGTAAACAGACGGCGGCGACGATTCAACCAATCACGCAGTAGATCGAGTCCGCCGAAGGGTATGCTGGCTGGTTTACCCAACTCGATACCCATTTGAGACAGTAGCCGAGTTTTGTACTCGACGGCTTTGGGGATGAAATCAGCGCCGACAACGACACCATCATTAGTTAAGTTTTCTTTGACTGTTAACCGAAGAAAATCACTAATTTCTTCTAGAGTTAAACCCAGCGCTGCACGAGAAAGAGTTTCTTTTTCAGGATTTTTAAGGGAAACAGTAAAACTTAATTCTTGTTCAACAGCAGACTGTTGTAAGTCATGCAAATAAGAATTGAGATGTTCAAGTATTTGGTCAATACTAGGTAAAGGGACTTCACAATAAGGAATTAATCTGACTAGGGATTCGTGTAATTGTATATTCTGACCCAACAAGACAATGCGTTTATCTGTGGGTTTTAACCTATGGTAAAGGTTTTTTACCTTGCTTAAAATCTCCCAACTCAGTTGGGGTGAATTCTTTGCAATAAAGGGGTGAATATCTCCGAGGATAAATACACCATGACCACTAAAGTTAGCAATGTAGTCGAATACAAATAGTAGTGGATCAGCCTGTGGAGGTCTTTTGTACTCTGCAACTGGCTTAAACACCAATCCCCCATCTGCTGCGATTAAACATTGCTCCAAGGTTAATACTCCCAGATTCCAGAAGAATACTGGACTTGATAGCTTATTGTTAGCTTCTGTAGTCAGCCACTGAATGATAGTTGCCTCATCGGGAGACAGGACATCAACTGCGGCGATGGGGATTTGTGAATCGAGTGTGGAGAGCAGATTTGAGAGTTTCATGTCAATTATTCAAATATTTCGCTTATGAAATGGCGAAGCCTTTATAATCAGCAGTTACCAGCCGAGTTAAGACTGGTAACTGATGACCATTTAATGAAATTCAAAATTCAAAATTCTGTTAGGAAGAATAGAATAATTTTGAATTAATTATCCTTCTCCTAACGGAGACGCTGCGCGAACGAGTCAAAGCCCCCACTGATAGCGTTCGCTTTTAGCGTCTCGTAGAGAAGCGTTAGCGAGTCCACGAGCGTCTTGTCTTTAATTTTGAATTGATAATTTTGAATTTTGAATTCCCCGAAGGGGTTGACTGATTACTGACGTAAACGTGTTTGACTGCTGTTTGTAGTCCGAAGTTGTGGTGCTGATTCTTCTTTATAGATGCGATCGCCCTCCACAACCCCAAGTGCCTCTTCAAACGGTTGCGTAGCCGATAAACAACTCACTCCCTCGAACCCCTCAGCCTCTACACGAACTTCACCTAACGAGTGGAGCCAAATCAATCGGACAGACCCAATCACCAGTATCAGCAGACATCCATTCTTGAACTGAAGCAATCTCTTGCCTCAATTGTGCGGCAGCTTCATCCAACTTCTTAAATACCTTGATACCCCGCAAACCGACTTCGGAATTTGTAACTTTCACAAGGTCTGATTCGATTTCAGAGACTTCAGCTTTTAGCACATCTGCCCATTTAGGTGCGGCAGACTTTGTACTTTTCTTTAACTGGATGCGAAAGCGAATGCGGGTTTTATTTAATTGCGAGAAATTGTGGCGCTCGACTACTGCATCAGTTAGGAAATTTGCAACCATAGGGTTGTCAATTGCTTGTACCATGATTATTGACCTCAATCATTATTTTTCACTTTCGATTAAGCGAAGCTTTCTTTGTGAGTATTTCTCAACTTGTGAATGTCTGTAGTAGCTCTATAGATTACTTTTGTAGAGCTATTTTGTAACCTAATATGTCTTTTAATGACTGGTGGTTTATGTATGGACATGGCTTAAAATAGCTGAAGTTGCTGTGAATTATCCTGTCCCACAGGCTTTTGATAAACCATGCCTTCGACTTCATAACAACGAATCATGAGTTTGTTTCGATTTAGCCGAAAGCTGGCTTTTTTCTTTTGATTTGCCAGAGGGACAAATAGATACTGTGGATGGTTTATACTACCTTCATCACCCAAATATCGGGAAAGTGTACCGTTTATTTGGTAAACTTTTGAGGAGCTTAACAGCGTTGGATCGTAAACTTTAATCAAATTTAATTCCATCTTATTAGCAGTGAAGTGTGGCATAATTTATCGTGGAATCGATTTTCCTCTCCAGTCAGACTAATTAAATCTTACTGGAGAGTTTTTCACGCATAATCTGATTCTTCTTTCGTCAAAACAATTCAAAATTCTTGCATTATCAATTTCATTATTACAAGACGCTCTCTACGAGACGCTGCGCGAACGCGGACTCGAAGAGAGCTGCGCTATCAGTGGGGGCTTGAAACCCGCCACTGATTGTAGACCACTGATTCATTCGCGCAGCGTCTCGTAGAGAAGAATCAGTGGGGGGCAATGACCTCGAAGGATAATTAATTCAAAATTATTCTTCTTATTCCTAACAGAATTTTGAATTTTGAATTCAAAAAATGGTCAAGCAGCAACTTTTTCTTTTTTCGGTTTAGACAATCTAGAACCGATGCCATTCGTACCTTTAGTTGTTGAAATCGGTGGGTTAACTTGACCGAATGGAGTTTGAATCTTTAGGTCAGCCTTTAGCTCGGATTGGAGTAATACAAGCTGAGTCAAATAGTAATCAACCTCTTCTAGAATTTCAGCTTCTACTTCTGACGGTGAGAGCGGCGTAATCTGATCTGATTCCAGATATTTAATTTCTTCGGTATAGCGAGAAGTCATGACAATATAGCGATAGCCATGACCGCAATTCTCAGCTAATACGCTATCGTGTGGTAATACTTCAATACCAATAATTTTGCCTTGTTGAGTGCGTTGTCCAACATTAAACTTTGGAATTCCGTAGCCTCGTGGAAGTGTGATTGTTGGTTGCATATTATTCGTCCTTGTTTTGATTGTCTAATTGCGGCTGATTCCGTAGTTTCAGGAGTTGGTCTTTGACTTCGCTCACTAGCTCGTATGCTTCATCAACATCGGAGTCATATTCGTAGGACTCGCTGTATTCAGCTAGTCTGCCTAATGCACGAGATATAGCGAAAATTGTTTCGTCAATGATTTTTTTAGACATGGTTTCAAAGATAGAAATACTCAAAGATTTGGTTTAACTTTTCCTTTGATTCATCTGACAGAGCATTAAAATCAAACTCTTTGGAATCCCAAACTTCATCCAGACTTGTAGACTCATCGACAATATTTGCAATCAAACAAGATTGATCGTCGTAGTTCCAGCCATTTGCTAAAAGCCACGGTAGAACTCCCTCAGATTGCAATAGTTTTTCCAGGTCAAAGAATTCAGAAAATGATTGCAGATTTTCGACGTTGGGGTGAACAATTGTAATACTCATCTGTGATTAGTTGTGAATAGCTGAACAGCACATATTAGCTGTAGACAAAGCTTGAGCAACATCTAATTACAGTTGCCCAAGCCCTATTTCCGATTTCGTTAAAACGCTATCTCATTCGCTGCTTTTGTTACAGCTAAAGCTTGTTCCCAAATTTCTTGCCAATTGGTCTGCTCGTTGTAGGATGCCATGACTAATTGCGACTCTACCCATACCCGACAGAACAACACATTTTCATCTGTTCCTGGCTGCGGCTGTAATGTGATCGGAGAATATAATTGTTGTGGGGTCAAAGTTGCGATCGCCGCAAGTATGCACTTTGAAAAATGCGTGTCGTAGCCTGATTCTAAGATATATGTCCGGTCTGCTTGCATAGTTATTGGCAACTTGCAGGTTTCTTTTTTGCGGCGTTCTGTATTCTCAAACCGCAGTTCTTTAAGATATCCCGTCAAGGCAGTTTGAGGAACAGCACTCGGTTCACTATTACTGAGGGTGTACCACAGCCCTCCGTGCTGACGATTGCAGTAGATTTTGCAACTGCCAGCATCAGAATGCAATCCCAGTTTCGGTTTATTGATTGAAGCGACCAACTGCTTGAGTAGTTCCTCTTGGCGCATTAAGGCAGCAAGTAAATCCGATGTTTCTTGAGGGTTCATTTGTTTGTACCAAAAGCATTTTCAATGAACGCATTGGCGCAGCCGTTTAATTGTGATATATGAAGCGTAGAGCCAATAAAACAGCGCTCTTGAATCAACAAAAGCGCTTTTTTTACTAATTATTTGCCCTGTACAGATTATTGATGTGAATTAAATCTTGCGAGTAAATCTTCACGAGATAATTCAAGACACAGGGGAGTAAATTCTTCTGGTGTTAACTGCAACAAATTATCGACCACTCTCGCTAATTCTTCATCCACAGAACTAAACCTAAATCTCAACAAATTTTCTACAACTTGACGACGTTCAAGTTGTACTCCCTCTTGTACCGCTTGCGCTCTTGCTTCTTCGTAAGCTTGAGTTAAGTTCATGATCAACTCCTGGTCATCTCTGGTTAATTCTGTCTGTGTCATTACACTGATACGCCACCTGTAAATTATTTCCAGTACGTTCCGGCGTACAAGATCGGATGGTGGTAGTGCAACCAGTTCTTCTACTGCCTCCCTTTGTACTTTTCCCCGACCCAAGAGCCGAAACCATAGTGTGTCTGGAGTTCGCGGTAGCTTATTAGTTGCCACTATTGCTGCCCTTAAACCCAATGGCAGAAAGTACACTCCGCTCATCCAATTGTCTAAATCTAGTTTAGCTTCAAAAGCCTTGAGCAGAGCTTTGGAAGCACTGGGAGAAATAATCCACAGTTGTGCTAGCTCATTCTCCGCTGTTGTTGTGTCTTCCCTGTTAGCTTTACGCTGTGCGTCTGCAATCACAATGAACAATTTCTGTAGACAACTACGTACTTCTGTTCTATTCGGTTGATTGCGAAACGGTTCTAGCAAAGTAGTATTTAATACCGCTATTCTACCCAATAATCCTAAAGTTTCTACATCAACCGCAGATGTCGGTGTTGGCGAAAATAACACATCAACAAATCTTGTTTCATCAGTGACTTCCCTGTTAGTTTTTACTTCCCCAAAGGGAGAAAGTAACTCTTCTAAAAACTGCTTGGCAAATTTATCGTGAGGTTGTTGGGTCATTTTGTAAGGGCGAACTGTGTTTTATTTTACAAAAATTGGTTATGGTTACATGGTGGGTATGAAAACCCACTATTTCACTTACGCCGCTACCAACTCCTGACTAACTTCCGGCAGTTCAATCGGAGCAGTTACCCTGGAGAGTGCTTCTACAGCCTCTTTTACGCTCCAATACCGTACTCCATCCCCACACCGCCAGTAGTAAGTTTTAGGGTCATTCTCCCACAACTCCTGTGCGTTTCTGACTTTGAACAGTATGCCCAAGAACTCACCATCAAGATATACGTTGTGAGCCGTCTGAATGGGGGCGTGAGTATCATCGGAACAGAAAACCAGGATAAGAAGCATTACATAAATACTACAAAAAAAATTCGGTGCTGAAACTCTTGATTTATCGTCATTGCGTAATTGGTAAGTTGAAAAGTGAGCTACTACAACATTCAATAAAATCCTTATGCAATAAGGATTTTGAGCTTAACCCGGTTTTCTGTTCCAATAATACTCACGCCCCGAGAAAGAGTATTGCTGGCTGCCGTCTCCCGGAGCCTTATCATCGACTGGCAAGGGGCGGCCACCTGGACAGACCAAGCAAGAGGGTGGATTGAAGAAATTAAAAGCGATCGCACCGGGGCAAGTGGTAAACCCGGAATTTCTAGAGAGTGCCTACAATCTGCCTCTTGGATGGACAAACCCACGAGAAAACAAATCAGCCTTGGAGTTGCTAGCAGAAATGGAGTTACCAGGAGCCGCCGCGCCGCCCTTGGAAACGCTCTTGATCATCGAGTTGCAGCGATCGCCCTCCGTCGAATCCTCTACCTTAACTCAATCGCTGGATAAATCAACACCAGAGATTTTCTTAGAGGAAACAAAAGAGGATACAAAGCCAACGCCTTCATCGAAACGTAGACAGCGCAAGGGCTGTTTATATAAATACTTAGAAAATAAGAAGCTGAAAGATGGAAGAATCGCTTCTTATCCCCGTGTAATTGGTCACAGACAACCTGATAATCCTACTCATTGGCGTTGGGGCTTTAACTGGGAAGAGAAGGTAGACGGTGAGTGGAAGGGGCGGAGCATTGGAAGTGTGCCAGTAGGAGCGATCGCACTTATCCAATCTATGCAGAATGAGGGAGTGCCATTAGAAGAAATAATTGGTTTTATCAAGAGAGCGAAAACTAAGAAATAAATTCTTAGAGGATGAGGACAATGCTATTAACAAAACCTGAAATACAACAAGTTTTAGAGCAAGTTCAAGCTGCTTTTCCTAACTTAACTAATTGGGAATACAACAATGAAAAAAATGAGGAGTATTTTGGCTTTTCTATTTGGGGAGAGTTTGTGATTAACACCGAAGAATTAATGCCACGGCGTTTTTTTATTACACTCGATACTTATGAAGACAAGTGGCAAGGATGTTTAACCATAGGGCAACCTAGCTATCTGTGGTCGAGTGCTGATGTAGGCGATGCTCATTTAGTAGATACGGAACCAAGTGAGACTTTACAAGAGGCAATTTCAGCACTCAAAGCGAAAATAGTACAACTGTTGGCAGCTTTTTCAAGCGAGGAAACAGAGCGATGCCTACGGCGGTCACTGAGCTTTGTCGAAGTGCGGGCGATCGCCTCGACAAAGCTAACGAACGTCTTGATAAAATCGCAGCAAAAGTCAAGGACGAAGACTAAATTATTCCTGCCTGAGTAGTGCGATCGCTCACTTTCCAAGAGAAGTATCGCTACGACGGTCTAAGTTATTCATTATCCGAATCTTCATCGGCGGGGTTTACTGTGCAGAAGTGGGAAAGTTTTGACGTTAAGGTGGTGGAGGTGAAGCCCGATGAGGAGGGAAACATCATCGAGTAGCCAAAACTTCAGTTGCTGTTATACAAATGCCAATGCGATCGCTATCGTTTCTTATTGGACTTTGGACAAAAAAGAAGTGTTCGCGTATGTATTACGCGAATAAATGATTAATCTTGTTTATAGTTACCAGCAAAAAAAAAGCATAGCCACCAGAACCCCAAGGTATAGTAATATAAAC
>NZ_JAIVFV010000168.1 GCF_020829445.1 Nostoc sp. CHAB 5836 | reverse complement strand
AACAGAACTATATCATCAACCAAGGCTTGACGAAGATGCTTGCGGAAACCATCAATAACTGCCTTACGGGTTGCCTGATCATCCTTAAGGGTTTGTAAATGTAATTGGTATTCTTTTTGATCAAATCGTTCCTTAAGATACTCTTCTATTACTGTAATGTCGTTTACACAACCTTGAAGTCGATGATTTAAATCAGGATAATTGTCAATACCAATAAGCAAAGCGTATAAGTTACGAGTCATGGTTATTTATATTTCCTGAAGCTATGATTTATAAATTGGTCAGATAAATTGACACGGCTGCATCACAGTTTTTATTTTTTAATGAGAGAATAATTGTCATTGCCAACGCGAGTGCGTCTGATAGAGAAGAGGAACAATGTTTCTTCTTAATGTTGCAATGTTTCTTCTTAATGTTGCAATGTTTCTTCTTAATGTTGCAATGTTTCTTCTTAATGTTGTAATGTTTCTTCTTAATATTGTAATATTGATGACCAAAATTGTAATGTTGATGACCAAGGTTGTAATGTTGATGACCAAGGTTGTAATGTTTCTTCTTAAAATTGTAATGTTGATGACCAACATTGTGCCACAAAGCGTCTAAGTAAGTTGGCGCGAAAAAACCTAAATATGTTACGAAACGTAAATAGGCTTAAAACCCTTATAAATGACGAAGGACAAATGACAAATGACAAATGACAGCCTTAGCCAGTTAGCTTTAATTGCGCCGATATACTTACGCCTTTGAGTTACGACAACACCTGCAAATACCTTGCGAAAAACTACCCTGTCGCTGCTGCTTTACGGTTAGTTGGCAGGCTATTCACCAAACAGTGGACATCACTAGACATCTAGTTCATCCACGCTTTCAGATAGCCAGCTTAAGCGAAAGCTACGTTTTGAGAATCATGACACCTACAGGTGCTTTCCAGCTTGTAGCTCTGTCGTCAAAGATTAAATAGGTCTATTTGGTTAAACCAGTGTCTTTGACCTAACAAGTTCTCAAAACTTTGGCGAGGAAAACCTTACCCCAGCAACGGGAGGACAATCAATGTCTAATTTCGTATTTGTACTTGACAGCAACAAGCAAGCATTAAACCCAGTACCACCCGGACAGGCACGGCGATTACTGAAGTTAAAACAAGCTGCTGTGTATCGTCGTTATCCGTTCACAATCATTCTTAACTATGTGGTTCCTACCCCAGACGTGGAGCCACATCAATTAAAAATAGATCCTGGTTCCAAAACTACTGGATTAGCAATTGTGCAAGGTGACAAAGTAATTTGGGGTGCTGAATTGATGCATCGTGGGCAACAAATCAAGAATGATTTGGAGTCCCGCCGTGCTACTCGTCGTAATAGGCGCAATCGTAAGACACGTTACCGTCAGCCTAGATTTCTGAACCGTACTCGTCCTACTGGATGGTTGCCACCTAGTCTTAACTCTAGAGTTGAAAACACCCTAACTTGGGTTAATCGCATAACTCGATATGTTCCCATTACTGGCATATCTCAAGAGTTGGTTAAATTTGACCTCCAAGCAATGCAGAATCCTGAAATATCCGGCAAGGAATATCAGCAAGGTGAACTTGCTGGCTATGAAGTCAGGGAATATTTGCTTGAAAAATGGGGCAGGAAGTGTGCTTACTGTGGTGTTGAAAACGTACCTTTTGAAGTTGAGCATATACACCCAAAATCAAGGGGAGGTAGCGATAGAGTTTCAAACCTCACATTAGCTTGTCACGATTGCAACCAAGCAAAAGGGAACAAAGATATTAAGGACTTTTTAGCGAAAAAGCCTGATATTCTATCCCGCATTCTGAGACAAGCTAAACAGCCACTTAAAGATGCTGCCGCAGTCAATTCAACTCGCTCTTGCTTGTTTAACAGGCTCAAGGCGACAAACTTACCGGTAGAAACGGGGACAGGTGGCAGAACAAAATATAATCATGTTCGCCTTAACTTACCCAAGGAACATTGGCTGGATGCATCCTGTGTAGGAATAGTAGAAAATCTACAAGTTCTCACCTCGCAACCTCTGCTAATCACTGCTAAGGGATGGGGAAACCGTCAAATGTGTACAACCAATAAATATGGGTTTCCTGCAAAGCATAGAACACGCTGCAAGACTTTCTTTGGTTTCCAGACTGGCGACATGGTACGGGCAACTCTTCCAAAAGGGAAGTTTGCAGGTATTCATGTTGGGCGGTTGACGGTTCGAGAAAGTGGTGTGTTTGAAATGAAAACGGCACACAGTAAGGTTAGTCCAGTTCGACACAAGTACTGTCAGTCAATTCATCGCAATGATGGGTATATGTATGCGTTTTCCACAAATGTACAATGAATCAGCGATTAGAGGCATACCGATCGCCACATATATCAGTTAGTAAATTTAATTAAGACTTAAAGCGAGTAAAATGTAATTACGTGATATAATACGTCTCTCACTCACCCTGGTTTTATGGCACTGCCAATTGTTGCAATTATCGGACGCCCAAATGTGGGCAAATCCACCCTGGTTAATCGACTCGCCGGGGAACAAACGGCGATTGTCCATGATGAACCGGGAGTGACACGCGATCGCACTTATTTACCAGCTTTCTGGAATGGTCGCGAATTTTTAGTGGTAGACACAGGTGGTTTGGTTTTTAATGATGATACCGAATTTTTACCACTGATTCGCCAACAGGCAATGACAGCCCTTGCAGAAGCGTGTGGCGCTATTTTTGTCGTAGATGGTCAAACAGGCCCCACATCGGCAGACTTAGAAATCGCCGAATGGATGCGTCAACAACCCGTACCTGTGCTACTAGCTGTAAATAAATGTGAATCCCCAGAACAAGGCTTAATGCAAGCTGCCGAGTTTTGGGAATTGGGATTGGGCGAACCTTACCCCATCTCCGCAATTCATGGCAGTGGCACAGGAGAATTACTCGACGAGTTAGTTAATCACATACCTGCGATTGAAGACATCCCAGACACGAATGAAATCAAAGTAGCAATTGTGGGACGCCCAAATGTGGGCAAATCTAGCTTACTCAATTCTTTTGTTGGAGAACAAAGGGCAATTGTCAGCCCCATTTCCGGCACAACCCGCGATGCTATTGATACCGTCATTGAACGAGACGGACAAACTTATCGCTTGATTGACACCGCCGGTATTCGCAAAAAGAAACATATAGAATACGGCACAGAATTTTTTAGTATTAACCGTGCTTTCAAAGCGATTCGCCGCGCTGACGTGGTTTTATTAGTAATAGATGCTGTAGATGGAGTCACTGAACAAGACCAAAAATTAGCTGGGCGGATTATTGAAGAAGGTCGAGCTTGCATCATCGTCGTTAATAAGTGGGATGCTGTCGAAAAAGACTCTTACACAATCTACGACTACGAAAAAACTCTGCAATCACGGTTACATTTTACTGAATGGGCAGAAACAATTTTTGTGAGTGCTTTGTCAGGACAACGGGTAGAAAAAATTCTCGAATTGGTGAAAACTGCGGCAGAATCACACAAACGCCGTGTCAGCACATCAGTGATTAACGAAGTCTTAACAGACGCTGTGAGTTGGCATTCACCGCCAGCATCCCGTGGTGGGCGTCAGGGCAAGATTTATTATGGTACACAAGTAAGCAGCCAACCACCAACGATCGCCCTATTTGTCAATGACTCCAAACGCTTCAACGACAACTACCGCCGCTACATTGAACGGCAATTTCGGCAACAGCTAGGATTTAAAGGCACACCAATTATTTTGCTGTGGCGGAGCAAAAAAGTTCGTGATGCTGAAAGTGGTAATGTTAATAGAGCAACTCGCGTCAAAATAAGTTAGGAGACGCGATGAATCGCGTCTGTACAAGAGAGATGCGATGAATCATCTCTGTACAGGAGTTTTAAAGCCAAAATTGCTAACTATAGAACCCTATCGACTTGAGTTTGATAGCGGCACAAGGTAAAAGTTATGAGTTAAAGTCAAAACTCCTAACTGTACAGATGCGATTAATCGCGTCCCCTAACTCCTAACTCTTAACTCTAAAATGGATTTATTGCGATCGCTGCCACTTGGACTTTATTTAGAACAACCCCAAACTTGGCTGCATAAAATCGATCCGCGAGTCAAGTTCGCCTGGTTAATGAGCTTTTTAACAAGCTATGTTTTGGCTAACAGCTTTTGGCGGGTGCTGCTGGTGGTAATATTGATTGTTGCCACCTTGATTGCGAGAATTCCCCGCCGTGTATGGCAGCAGCAGATGGGTTGGCTATTAATGCTATCGTTTTTTGTCTTAGCGATCGCAGCCATCAGTCCTGATGCAATGGGTGTAGATTATCAGCCACGCCTACCAGCTAATGAACAAATATTAACCCAGTCAGCAAACTCTAGTAATCTTGTTCAAGAGCAAGCAAGTAACAACAAAAAATACAGCTATGTGCTATTTCAGAAAGGCCCAGTCAAAGTAACTCGCCGTTCCTTGGATTTGGCAGTACGCCTGAGTACAATTATATTTACCGTGATTTACAGCACCAACCTGTATCTGTTGACAACCGCACCAGAGGAAATCACATCTGGTATAGAAAGCTTAATGCAACCTCTGCGACGCTTCAAATTACCTGTTACAGAAATTACTTTAACTTTAACCTTGTCCTTGCGCTTTATTCCCCTGGTTTTAGAGGAAGTGCAAAACTTATTTCGCTCGGTGATGACAAGAGCAATTAATTGGAAAAAGCTGGGATTAAAAGGAGCATTCAAAGTTTGGATGACAGTCGCAGAGAGACTTTTGGAAAATCTGCTCTTAAGAGCCGATCAAATGGCGAACGCAATGGTGGTGCGGGGTTTTACCAGTCCCAATGAGCATCGAGTCCAATGGCATGACTTACGATTAAAAGGGCGTGACTGGCTTGCCATTGCAACTTTAATCTTATTCTGGGGAATACGGCTAGCTATAGGAACTCAAGTCTAAGTACAACATTTCATTAATTCGTAGCGAATTCTCTGCGACCCTTTGCGTTTACCTTTGCGTTCCTACCCTGCGGGAAGGCGTTCGCGTAGCGTCTCGTAGAGAAGCGCCTATGCGTTTAAATTTCAACCCTCAATTCACCACGATTTTATGCAAAGCTGTACTAAGTAGGTCGGCGCAATTGGCTAAGGCTGTTATTTGTCATTTGTAAGGGTTTTAAGCTTATTTACGTTTCGTAACATACTTAGTTTTTTTTGCACCAACATACTTAACTGGCTAAAGCGAGTAATTTATTTCTTGGAAGTCCCTAACATACTTTGATTTTTTCCCGCCAACTTACTTAATTGCATTTTGTCAGTGGTCAGTAGTCGTACTTATTTGTACTCATTGCTGAAAACTGTCAACTAACTATTGACAAAGCTTCTAAACATTATGACCAAGGCTTGGTATTGGCGATCGCTACCCTTAGAAAAGCGCACAGGTTCGGAAGTTTTTGCTGCTCTGTTTCGCCCCATAGCCACACCCGAAATTGCTACCCTACTAGAAAGTCCCTACCCAACGCCAATTGATCATCCCCAACTGTGCCGATATTCTATTTGTGCAGGCGCTCCTCGCATAGTCGATGGCATCCTACAGATGTGGACACCAGAAGTAGGAGAGGTTTTTCCTTTCCTAGAAAAGTTGTTACAGCAAGGGGTAGCAGGGGATGAGGGGGATGAGGGGGATGAGGGGGATGAGGGGGATGAGGGGGATGAGGGGGATGAGGAGGATAAGGTAGTATTTTCTTCCCTTGCTCCCTCATCTCCCCCATCTCCCCCATCTCCCCATCTCCCCTTCACCGGCGGTTGGTTGGGTTGGCTAGGCTACGATGTGGCATGGGAAATTGAACATTTACCCCGTAAAAAAATTGATCCCCTGCCATTTCCCATAGCTTTTTGGTACGAACCAGATTGCTTTGCCGTTTTGGATCACGCGCAACAAATTCTTTGGCTAGCCGCCAGTGATGCAATTAGACTCGATGAGTTACAAGAGAAATTGGAGAACAGACAAGAGGAGTTGGGTGACAAAGTAGAATTTCCTTCCCCATCTCCCTCATCTCCCCCATCTCCCCCATCTCCCTCATCTCCCCCATCTCCCCCATCTCCCCCATCTCCCCCATCTCCCCCATCTCCCCCATCTCCCTCCCCCCCTGTGTTTTTGACATCGCAATCAGATTATGAAACCGCTGTAAACCAGGCGAAAAAATATATTCAAGCTGGAGACATCTTTCAGGCAAATCTTTCGTTGCGATTTCAAGCGTCTACATCGGCTTCTGGTTGGGAAATTTACCAAGCCTTGCAAAAAATCAATCCTTCTCCTTTTGCCAGTTATTGGCGATCGCCTTGGGGAGAAGTGATTAGTTGTTCGCCAGAACGATTGGTAGTGTTGCAAAATCGGCAAGCCGAAACCAGACCGATCGCCGGGACGCGATCGCGTGGTGTCACTCCAGAAGAAGATATTCAACTGGCACAAGATTTACTCAGCAACACCAAAGAACGTGCAGAACACATCATGCTAGTGGATTTGGAACGCAATGATTTAGGGCGAGTTTGTAAATGGGGAACCCTTACTGTTGACGAATTGCTGACAATTGAGCGATATAGCCATGTGATGCATCTTGTCAGCAACATCAAAGGTACTTTAAAAGGCGAATGCACTGCCATTGATTTGATTCGTGCCACATTTCCAGGTGGCACAATCACAGGTTGTCCCAAAGTTCGTTGCATGGAAATTATTGAAGAATTAGAACCCGTGCGGCGCAGCTTATTCTACGGTTCCTGTGGCTATTTAGATTGGCGCGGTCATTTAGATTTAAATATCTTAATCCGCACCCTGTTACTAGCCCCTGCGTCTCAAGAACGTTGGGAAGCAGGGGGAGTGAATTTTTCCTCATCTCCCCACTCAAGACTCATCCCCCAGCACTCAGCATTCAACATCGTCTGGGGACAAGTCGGCGCAGGAATTGTCGCAGACAGTCATCCTGAGAAAGAATGGTATGAATCTCTGCACAAAGCTCAGGCACAACTTGTAGCACTGAAAATGCTAAATAATCAATTAGACATCTCTGAAAAAAATGTAGAGACGTAGCACTGCTACGTCTCTACAAGGTTTCTGGATAACGCGTATTTAATTTCTGGAGATATCTACTTAGCGAATAGGGCATTAGACATCTCCATAAATTAGGTTTTTACCTCCACTGGATAAGGGTTTGAGATTCTTTTTCACTCCTATGTCTATTGGGCACTTGTACTGAGCGACTTGTACTGAGCGACTTGTACTGAGCGTAGTCGAAGTAAGTCGAACTAAGTCGAAGTAAGTCGAAATGTTGGTTATTAATTCATTCCCCTCCCCAGTGCCAATTTTGTGCCATTCAACGACAGTTGTGGCAGTATAGAAAGAAGTTGAAAAATCCGTTGTTGACCTTGGCAATTTCAAAGGGTGTTTTTCCTTGGCAAGGGGAACTTTCGACAAGAGGAGCAGGACTATTTTGTGCTTTGTCCCTACAGATTGGTAAATTGAAGTCACCAAAGCAGATGGTGATGTTTATCCACCAGACTCTACTCTTTAGAATCTACGCTTCGTGGCTCCTGTTGTACTATTGCGCTTCACTACCACTAGCTTCATCTGCCCATTAGGAACTAGATCAAGGTCTTCGTAACCGCAGTTTGGCATTTTAAGCAAATATTTCGACGAATGTTGGTATTATCGTCTGAATGTTTGGAATTCACTGCGAAAAGATATACATACTCCCACCTTGACTCTTAAATGAATCCAGAAAACGCAGAAACTTACATAAACCATCCAACCTGGGGTTTACTCTACAAAATCTGTATGGTTGATGAGAACCAGGATTTGTTCACCACACTTTATGCCCAGCGCTTATTTTTTTTGGTGTCAAATGACGTTAAAGGTGTTAAATTCCAGTCTTTAGGACGTACTGAGGCTAGAATGATGTTGGAAAATCGCTTACGCACCCTGCGGCGCAGTGGACAATCTCAGGAGTACGATCAGCTTCAGAGTGTTTTCCAACGCACCTTCCAATGAACAGTTCGATTTCCGAACGTATTGTTTCCATTCGCTCCTCACTGCCAACGTCAGTCAAATTGATTGCTGTTAGCAAGCAAGCTTCTGCCCAGTCCATTCGGTCTGCCTATGCCGCAGGAATTCGTGATTTTGGGGAGAGTCGTATCCAAGAAGCCGCCACCAAACAAGCCGACTTGCAAGACTTACCGGATATTACCTGGCACTTTATTGGACATTTGCAAAGCAATAAAGTCAAAAAAGCCATCGAGCAATTCCATTGGATTCACTCCGTCGATAATTTAAAGCTGGCACAGCGCTTAGATCAATTGGCACAACAGCTAGGAGTGAGTCCCCAGGTTTGCCTGCAAGTGAAAATTCTCCCCGATCCCAACAAATCTGGTTGGAGTGTGCCAGAACTGTTGGCTGATTTACCCACACTCAATCAATACAAAAATTTACAAATTCAAGGTTTGATGACAATTCCGCCTTCAGGATTAAATGATTCTGAAATTCTCAATGTGTTTAATCTCAATCGTGAACTGGCAAAAGAAATCCAGGAGCAAAACTGGTCACACATTAAAATGCAGCACTTGTCTATGGGTATGTCAGGCGACTACGAACTGGCAGTGCAAGCAGGCGCAACGATGGTACGATTAGGAACAATATTGTTTGGCGATCGCTCCTAGCCTATTGGACATCAGCCTTGCTCTTGAGTATTAATAGAGATCAGGATTTTTTGACAAGAATTTTGTAACAGACTGGTGCAATCCGAAACAAAAGATATAGTATTGACAAGAGCAATCACGAAGGGAAAATCGGATATAAAGAACTTTCCTTCGGACAAACCTTAGGATATAATCTTTACCCATTATGATGTTTAGGCGATGCACAGATCTTTCCAATAAGTGTCAGTTCATCGCCAAAACCCGTAGTATGGGCTACAAAATAATACAGATGGGGAAGTATCCACTGATGTAGCTTAGTTAACCGCCCTAGGCATCGCTCCTAGCTCAATCAATCCTCAGCCAAGTCAATACAGGCTATTCGCACCAGGAGAGTACACACACAATGAATAACATATTTTCCAAACTCAGAGACTTTGTGGGTCTAAATGAGCAAGTGGAATACGAGTATTACGAAGAAGAACCAGAAACAGATAATAATTACCAAAATCTGTATCAGCAAGAAAATCCCCAACCAGCACCACAAGAGAGTACAGCCACTCAAAATCGACGCTGGCGGGAACCAGTATCTACAATGGGAGATGAGATGACAGCAGGTCAAAAGCCAATGGGGAATGTGATTGGGATGCCAGGAGCAATTAACGGAATTTCGGAAGTTTTAGTACTCGAACCACGCACCTTTGAAGAAATGCCCCAGGCAATTCAAGCGTTGCGAGAACGCAAGTCAGTGGTATTAAATCTGACAATTATGGATCCCGACCAAGCTCAACGAGCAGTGGATTTTGTTGCAGGTGGTACTTACGCACTAGATGGACATCAAGAGCGCATCGGTGAAAGCATCTTTTTGTTTACACCAAGCTGTGTCCAAGTTAGCACCCAAGGTGGCGTTCTTCATGAAGTACCACAACCACCAGTACGTCCCTCTCGTCCTACAGGTACTCCAAATCAAACCTGGGGCAACGAAACCAACCGGATGGCACAATAAAGTTAAATTAATTGTTAGTCCTTTGTCCTTTGTCATTTGTCCTGGGTTTTGATCATAGTGACAAATGACAAATGACAAACGACTAATGACTAATGATCAATGAGTATAAAATTTGGCTTAGTTGGTGGTGGGGTAATGGGAGAAGCGCTCTTATCCCGCCTGATCGCGCGTGGAATTTATCAATCATCAGAAGTCATAGTTAGCGAACCGCTATCCTCACGTCTAGATTTTTTTGAACAGCAATACAATGTTGCTGTGACGACAGATAATAGCGAGGTTTTCACCCAAGCAAAAGAAGTTGTCTTTTTGGCAGTGAAACCCCAGGTGTTTAGTGCGATCGCTCAAGAATTAGCAGATATTGATATTCTTAATAGAGAAAACTCACCGGTGATCATTTCCATCTTAGCGGGCGTGCCTTTAAGTCAGCTAGAAGCTGCATTTGTGCAATTGCCAGTGATTAGAGCAATGCCCAACACCCCAGCAACGGTGGGAGCGGGAATTACCGCGATTTGTTCAGGTGCATACACCAACCCCAAGCACCACCAAATAGCACAGCGAGTTTTTTCGGCTGTGGGGGAAGTAGTGGAAGTGTCAGAAGGGCTGATGGATGCAGTCACAGGGCTATCTGGTAGCGGACCGGCTTACGTGGCACTCTTAGTAGAAGCACTTGCAGATGGCGGAGTAGCCGTAGGTTTACCTAGAGCAATTGCCAATCAACTAGCCTTGGAAACCGTACTGGGAACTGCGAAACTGTTGCAGCAAACCAAAATGCACCCAGCAGAACTCAAAGATCGTGTTACCAGTCCCGGCGGTACAACCATTGCGGGGATTGCCAAGCTAGAACAGGCAGGATTTCGTTCAGCTTTAATTGAAGCAGTCAAAGCTGCCACAGAGCGATCGCAAGAACTGGGAAAATAATCAAGAGTCATTAGTCATTAGTCATTAGTCATTAGTTTTAGACAAAGGACAAAGGACAAAGGACAAATGACAAATGACTATTAACGAAGTTGACAAAAGACTCGTTAGTATAGTAAACAATCTGGTTGCAAATGTGATTGAGTGAATTATCCTGCACCGTCTCCAGAACTTGACTTAGGGACTATATTCCCCTTTGATCTGGATCAGTTTCAAAAAGAAGCGATCGCGTCCCTAAACGCCGGACGCTCTGTTGTCGTATGTGCGCCCACAGGTTCGGGCAAAACATTAGTCGGGGAATACGCCATTTACCGCGCCCTGGCACGAGGAAAACGTGTATTTTATACTACTCCCCTAAAGGCGCTGTCGAATCAAAAATTACGTGACTTTCGAGAAAAATTCGGGTTTGATCAAGTCGGACTGTTAACTGGAGATGCCTCGATTCACAGGGATGCACCGATTTTGGTGATGACCACGGAAATTTTCCGAAATATGCTCTATGGCACACCTATTGGCCAAGTTGGCATCTCATTGGTAGACGTGGAAGCAGTGATCCTTGATGAATGCCACTACATGAACGATCGCCAACGTGGTACTGTTTGGGAAGAATCAATTATCTATTGTCCCCGTGAAGTGCAACTTGCAGCCCTTTCAGCAACGGTTGCGAATAGCGATCAACTCACCGATTGGCTAAATCGCGTTCACGGCCCAACTGACCTAATTTACTCCGATTTTCGCCCAGTCCCCTTGGAATTTCACTTTTGCAATCCCAAAGGGTTATTTCCCCTGCTGAATGATAGCAAAACCAAAATTAACCCCCGCCTTCAGAAGAAGAAGGCGAGAGGGGGAGAACGGGAGAGGGGGAGAAGTGGTAGACCGGAGGCTCCTGGCATAATTTATACTCTCAGCCAGTTAGAGCAACGGGATATGCTACCAGCAATTTACTTTATCTTCAGCCGCCGGGGATGTGATAAAGCAGTGGCGGAAGTGGGTGATTTATGGCTGGTAAATAGTGAAGAGTCCCAAATTTTACGGGAACAGATTGATGACTTTTTAGCCCGCAATCCTGAAGCAGGGCGTTCTGGGCAAATTGCCCCCCTGTACCGAGGAATTGCTGCCCACCACGCCGGAATTTTGCCTGCTTGGAAAGCACTGGTGGAAGAACTATTTCAGCAGGGGCTGATTAAAGTAGTATTCGCCACTGAAACATTAGCTGCGGGAATTAATATGCCCGCCCGAACAACGGTAATTTCTACCCTTTCCAAGCGTACCGATACTGGACACCGCTTGTTGAACGCTTCCGAATTTTTGCAAATGGCGGGACGAGCAGGCCGGCGGGGGATGGATAAACAAGGTCATGTGGTGACAGTCCAAACTCCCTTTGAAGGAGCCAAAGAAGCGGCGTATTTGGGAACATCGAAGCCAGATCCTCTAGTAAGCCAGTTTACGCCCAGTTATGGCATGGTACTCAACTTGCTGCAAACCCACACCCTAGAGCAAACCAGGGAACTGATAGAACGCAGCTTTGGGCAGTACATGGCCACCTTGCATTTAAGACCAGAATACGATGAGATTGCCGAATTGCAAAAACAATTAGCTCAACTTCATGAGCAAATCGCCGCAGTTGATGAAAATGAACTGGCTATTTATGAGAAATTGCGACAACGGCTGAAAGTGGAACGCCAAATATTGAAAACCTTGCAAGAGCAAGCCCAGGAAGATAGACAAGAAGAATTGGGGATGATGTTGGGCTTTGCAGTGTCAGGAACTCTGTTGAGTCTCAAGGGCAAAAATATCACAGTATCTTCACCCGTAACCGCAGTGTTAGTGGGAAAATCGCCTGGTTCTGGTCAAGCTCCTTACTTGGTATGCTTGGGGCACGATAATCGCTGGTATGTGGCAACCACAGGGGATGTAGTCGATTTGTATGCCGAACTACCGCGAATTGAAGTAGCACCTGATTTACTACCACCGCCAGAGATGCCTTTGAAGCCAGGACAGTCGCGCCGAGGTAATCAAGAAACATTTGCGATCGCTCAATGTATTCCCGATCCGATAGAATCTTTGCATCTAGCACCAGAAGTAGCAGAACAACTCAGTCGCACTACCGCCGTCCAAGAGCAATTAGAAGCTCATCCCCTACATCAATCAGGCAATGCTGCTACGCTTTTCAAGCGCCGGGCCCGCTATGTCGAACTAGAAGCCGAACTCGAACAATTGCAAGCGGTAGTAGAGCAACAGTCACAACGTCATTGGGAAGAGTTTCTGAATTTAATTGCAATTCTGCAACACTTTGGCGCTTTGGATAACTTAGTGCCCACAGTATTAGGGCGAATCGCTGCCGCCATTCGAGGCGAAAATGAATTATGGCTGGGTTTAGTCTTCGCTAGTGGCGAATTGGACAACTTAGATCCGCATCATTTAGCAGCAGCAGCAGCAGCATTAGTGATGGAAACGCCCCGTCCAGATAGCAATGTTAACTTTGACCTCAGCAATGAAGTGGCAGAAGCCTTGGCAAAATTACGGGGAATTCGCCGCCAAATGTTCCAACTACAACGGCGGTATAACGTAGCCCTACCTATATGGTTGGAATTTGAGTTAATTGCGATCGTGGAACAATGGGCGCTGGGAATGGAGTGGATAGAACTCTGCAACAACACCACCTTGGATGAAGGTGATGTGGTGAGAATTCTACGCCGGACGTTGGATTTATTATCGCAAATACCGCACGTTCCCCATTTGCCAGACTCTTTCCAGCGTAATGCCTATCGGGCAATGCAGTTGATTGATAGATTCCCTGTGAATGAGGTGGTTGAATAAACAGGAGGCTTCTGGGCAAAACTAGACGCGCTTAGGGGTAATTCATGAACATTGGTGTCAACTTAAGTCATTAAGCTCATTCCACAGTCATTTTACCCCTCCCCTCAATCCCCTGGAGATTTTGTCATGAATCCCCAACTGAGGTAAAACCTTCTGCCTCCTGCCTCCTGCCTCCTTCAATTTATTTTTTGGAAGTCCCTAAAAAACTTTTAGAAGCCCACATTAAAGAGATATGAGATATGCTCCCAACGCTTACTCTCCGATGCTTATGGCGCAACTAGGGTGGCAAACGAACTTAGGATCACATTAGTGCCGCTCACGTTAAAAGTCCATAATGCGGGTTGGGGACTTATTGTTTGCACGGTTGGCTGAAATAGCGGGCCAAGCTTTTTGTCAAATTTGACTTGAGCCTGATTCTTACCAGGAAAATTATACGTTTTTGTTTCAAAAGGAGTTAAAGAAGTTGACGTGTAGCTGCCGCCAGGAATGCCTCTAATTTGAAACCCGATAGGAATGGATAGCCCATTGCTAACATCAAAGCTTGCGCCGCCAATTATAGCAGCCCCTTCTGTGGGAGTTAATTCAGTCAACAGTTCTTCATCAACAAAAAGAGAGTTTATTCTTGTCATTTTCCTTACCTCGATTCCAATCTATATATAGATATAGCGGTTACCGACTTGTTGAGGTACGTTTTCAAGGCTACTCATCTCGTCAAAAGGATTTTAGGTATACCTCAGTTGATTAGAAAACGCTACATATAACAGTCTAATTTAAATAGATTAATTAGCGATGAATATAAATATAATTAAAGCTTTCTTTAGATAACAAAATATATTTGAAGATAATTACTTTTGATGATATAAATTAATGTAAACTTGTGAGAATTGCCCTCTCACTAACTCGCGGCTTTCTATTCGGGTCTAGCAGTTCCTCACAGTCAGGGTTGTTGTAAATGCCATCGCCCACTATTTCAAACCCGTACTTTTCGCACTCGTTGAAAATCTCCGCCATGATTGCGTTCTCAGTCGTGCAAGGTAAACAATCACTTTCAGAAAGATTTTTAGTTTTCCCATCTGAATTATTTGAACGTGTCTTTAAAGATTTAAGTAAGTCGGCAAGAATAAACCAAGCTATATTACGAAACGTAAATACACCTTAAACCCTTATAAATGACGAAGGACAAATGACAAATGACAGCTTTAGCCAGTTAGCTTTATTTGCGTCGCTCTAC
>NZ_JAIVFV010000167.1 GCF_020829445.1 Nostoc sp. CHAB 5836 | reverse complement strand
AGGAGGCTGTAGGTAAATCAGATGGAATTGAGATTAACGCAGGTAGTATAGCCATTACCAACGGCGGTCAACTTAGCGCCAGTACTTTAGGAAAAGGAGATGCAGGCAAAATCAGCATTACTGCCCGCGATCAAGTATTGGTAGATGGCGTATCTGAAAAAAATTTCCGCAGTGCAGTATTCAGCCAAGTGGAACAGGGGAGTGTAGGTAAATCAGATGGAATTGAGATTAACACTCCCATTTTAAAGGTGGCGAATGGCGGTTCTCTTGATGCCAGCACCAAAAGTTCAGGTAATGCTGGCACGATTAGCATTAATGCCACTGACAAGGTAATCTTTGATGGCGAATCGAGAACCAATCTCCGCACTTACGCACTGAGTCAAGTTTTTGACGGAGCAAATGGCAACTCTGGCGGCATCGTAGTTAACACCCCGATTTTGGAGGTGACGAATGGTGCGTTTTTGGATGCCAGCACCAAAAGCTCAGGCAATGCAGGTACGATCCGTATTATTGCCAGTGACAAGGTAATCTTTGATGGCAAATCGGGACTGGGCAACGGCAGTGCTGCAACTAGCCAAGTCACAAATACTGCTGAGGGCAAGTCAGGAGGAATTGAAATCAATGCTCCGATCCTGAGAGTTACCAATGGCGCACAACTAAATACTACTACTTTAGGGAAGGGCAATTCTGGTGCGATTCGAGTCGCAGCTACAGATAGTGTAGTTGTTGACGGTACGAACGATCGCTCTCTTCCTTCTGCGATCGCCAGTGAAGTCGGGACTGGCGCAACCGGAGTCTCCGAAGGGGTTACAATCAACACTCCTCGTTTGCAGATCAGTAATGCGGCTATTGTTAGCGCTAATACTAACGGAAATGGCAATGCTGGTAATATTGATGTCACATCTGACACTATTGAACTCTCCAGCGCCGGAAAAATCCGCACTAACACTTCAGCTAGTTCCAAAGCAGGAAATATCACACTGAACGCGCAAAACCGCCTCAGTCTAACTAATTTGGGGACAGCAGTCTTAGCTGAGACTGAAAACACTTCTACCAGTGATGGCGGTAATATCTCCGTGATTGGCTCCCCCAAAAATGTCCTGATTCAAAATGGTGCCGAACTTTCTGTCAATAGCAGGGGAAGCGGCATAGGAGGTGATATATTTCTGCAAGCCAATTCTCTAACTTTGGATCAGGGAACAATCTCAGCTGAAACCGCCAAAGAAAGAGGCGGCAATATTAGCCTAGAAGTAGCAGATTTATTGCTGATGTCAGGTGACAGCAAAATTACTACCAATGCAGGTATTGAAAGCCAACCAGGGGCAATTGGCGATGGCGGGAACATTAAGATTGATACCCAATTTTTAGTTGCACCACCCTCAAAACCACAGGGTAGTGATATAACCGCCAATGCAACTTATGGTGACGGTGGTCGTGTTGATATTACAGCTACTGGGATTTTTGGGATTGAATTTCGGGACAAACCCAGAGATTTGTTAAATGACATCACCGCTAGTTCAGAATTTGGTGGTAATCCGGGAGTGGTAAACATCAATCGGTTGATTGATCCCAGCCGGAATTTAGTGGAATTACCCGCAACTGTTGTCGATCCCAACGACCAAATCGCCCAAAATCCCTGTAGTAAAGGTGTTGGGAGTGAATTTACGATCACCGGACGGGGTGGGTTACCTCCTAGTCCCAACGAAGACTTGAGCCAAGAAGCTACTCAGGTTGGTTTAGTTGAACCAGTGTCAACCGTCAGCAATGTCAAACCACCGCAGAAAATCGCCTCTAGCCAGAATTCAAAATCCCAAATCCCCAGCCGGATTGTCCCGGCTCAAGGATGGGTATTCAACAATCAAGGTGAAGTAATTCTCACCGCTTACAATCCCAAGGTCACTGAAATTCATCGCTTACCTAAGAAATTAGATAGTTGTCCTGACAATTCAGGTCAGGTGAAAAAGTCAACGAAAAACCTAACCCCCTAACCCCCTTCCCGATGCTCTAAGGGGGAAAATTCAAAGTCTCTCTCCTAAAAGGAGAGAGATTTAGAGAGAGGTTTTCCACATACCGTGAAAAGTCAGGATAGTTGTCCTGCACGATGAGACGCAGGATAAAAGATGAAAATAGATTAGGACTTACGCAAAGGGAACGGAAAACGAACCACAGAGAACGCAGAGTTCACGGAGGTATGAGAGTTTGAGAGGGTTTTTGCGTAAGTCCTATAGATATTAGAGATAGGAGTGAAAAAGAATTGTTTTGACGTAGCAGTGCTACGTCTCTACAAGGGTTCTGGGTAATGCATATTTATTTAATTTCTACCAGATATCTATTTTTGTAAATGACTTGACAGAATCAATAAAATATGAATAAAAAAAAACAGAGATGGCAATGGCTCAAAGCAAGATTTTTCTCGAAAATTAGCGGTTATAAACAGAGTGGTTTCATAGTTTCTAGACTTTATAGTAGTCAAGTGCGATCGCTAATCTTAGCAGTTTTATTATTTTTCTTGTCTGTGGGAGGAGTGGTGGTTACTACCCAGGTTTGGGCATCAACTGCGATCGCTCAAACTCAACAAGAGCCTTTACAGTTGGTAGAACAAGGCAAATCCCTTTACAAAAATGGGCAATTTGCACAAGCTCTAACCGTTTGGGAACAGGTTGCTGCGGCTTTTGCAGCGCGAGAGGATAAACTTAATCAGGCAATGGCGTTGAGCAATATTGCCTTCACCGCTCAACAACTTGGGAGGTGGGAGCAAGGCAAAAAAGCGATCGCTACCAGCTTAAATATTCTCCAAACACAGCCAAAAACACCAGAGCAAGCGCAAATCCTCAGTTCCACATTAGACATTCAAGGACAGTTGCAACTAGCATTAGGAGAATCAGAAGCAGCCTTAGCAACTTGGAAACAAGCGACTGAAATTTATCAAAATCTCGGCAATCAAAATGGTGCAATTAGAAGCCAAATTAACCAAACTCAAGCCATGCAAAACTTGGGTCTTTACCCAATGGCTTGCAAAACCTTACTCAAAATTTTAGAGCTTGATCATCAAAACTGCCAGATCACAAAAGAAGAATTGGAAACCCTTCAAAAACGATTTGTCAAGCAGGAAAATTCCTTGTCTTTACATATTTTGGCTTTGCGTAGTCTCGGCAATGTTTTACGAGTTGTTAGTCAACTCGAACAATCGCAAATGGTCTTATTCGCAGCTGGGCAATTAGCTCAACAATCAGGAGATTTGCCAAATCTGGCTGCTACTTACCTGAGTTTAGGCAATACAGTCCGGTCTTTGGGCAATAGAAAAATACAGTTAGAAACACCAAGGCAACAAACGATAGTACTCACACAGTCTCTAGACTGTATCCAAGCAACCAGTATAGCCAATCCTGCCCAATTGTATCAACAGGCAACTAGTTGCTATCGGCAAGCTGAATCATCTACCTCATTAGATATCAAAAGACAAGCTCAATTGAATCGATTCAGCCTTTTGGTACAAACTCAACAATGGTCTGAAGTACCAACCTTGCTATCTGAAATCACGTCTAACTTCAATGACTTACCTATTAGTCATCCCACTGTCTATGCTCACATTAAATTTGCTCAAAGCTTGATGTGTCTGCAATCAGGACTGAGTGAAAACTCATCAAATGCTTTATCCCCGATTCTGCAACTATGTAGCTTCGTCAAGAATATACCTACGGGCACTGGTGTTAAAACTCTTGAATCCTCAAAAATTCCCTCATGGCCAGAAATTGGGCAAATTTTACAAACTGCCCTCAACCAAGCTCAACAATTGGGAGACAAGCAAGCCGAAGCCGATGTGCGTGGTTATCTAGGAGGAGTTTACCAGCAAATGGGGAAATTGGCAGAGGCACGACAATTAACTGAACAAGCTTTACAGCAGAAATCTGCTTTTAATGATTCTAGTATCACCTATCTTTGGCAATGGCAGTTAGGACGAATTTACCAAACTCAACAAGACCAAAAAAGCGCCCTCAAAGCCTACACCTTAGCTTATGAAACTCTTCAATCTTTGCGTAAGGACTTAGTTGGTATTAACCCAGAAATTCAATTTACTTTTCGGGATAGTGTAGAACCAGTCTATCGAGAACTGGTCAATTTGCTCTTGCCACCCCAAGCTTCTCAACAGATAAAGCAAACAGAGATTAATCAGGAAAATCTCAAACTTGCTCGTGATGTTATCGAAGCACTCCAACTAGCACAACTGACCAACTTCTTTCGGGAAGCTTGTATAACCAGCCAACCCCAACCAATCGACCAGTTAGATCCCAATGCTGCGGTCATCTATTCGATTATTTTACCCGATCGCCTTGCTGTGATTTTGTCTCGACCTCAAAAGCCCTTAAAATACTACGCAACAGCTCTGAAGCCTAATTCTCAGCCAGGAGAAATCGGTGAGGTCGAGCGTGTCTACAAAGATCTGCTTGCTGGCTTCACCCGTTACATCTACTTAGATTCACTTCGTCCACAAAAAATTTTTTATGACTGGTTAATCCGTCCAATTGAGGCAGAACTGCAAAAGGATGATATTAAAACTTTAGTGTTTGTACTAGATGGAGTTTTGCGCGGAGTACCCATGTCGGCACTTTATGATAGTCAGCAGCAGAAGTATCTGATTGAAAAATATAACCTTGCTTTGAGTCCAGGGTTGCAGATGTTGTATTCACCTTCACTTTCCCTAAACAAATTGCAAACTTTAGTGGGAGGTTTGGCTGAGGCTAGTCAAGGGTTTTCCAAACTGCTGGGAGTGGAAGAGGAAGTTCGGGAGATTGCAAAGATAGTTCCTACAGAAGTTCTCTTAAACAAAGAATTTACCCGGAATCGCCTGAAAGTTGAAATCGACAATGTACCTTTCCCCATTGTTCACTTAGCAACTCACGGCCAGTTCTCTTCCCAGGCTGAGAATACCTTTTTGTTGACTTGGGATGGTCGGATTAATGTTAAAGAATTAGACCAATTATTGCAAGCACGCGATCGCCCTGGTCGAAGTCCTTTAGAATTGTTAATTTTAAGTGCTTGCCAAACTGCCGCAGGTGATAATCGAGCGGTTCTGGGACTAGCAGGGGTGGCGGTGCGTTCCGGGGCACGTAGTACATTAGCAACGCTTTGGTCAGTAGAAGATAAATCTACAGTTGAACTGATGAACAAGTTTTATTCAGAATTGAACCAACCGGGAGTAACTAAAGCTGAGGCACTTCGTCAAGCTCAGTTGTCCCTGTTGCGATCGCCAAATTATCGTTATCCTTACTACTGGGCACCATTTGTTTTAATAGGTAATTGGTTGTGAACAGCAAGTATTAAAATAATTCGTAATTCGTAATTCGTAATTCGTAATGACGCTCCTGCGTCGCTAACGTGAATTTTGTTTTGCAATGGGGATTTTAACCCCACCGCAAAACTTGCCTTCTTATTGAAGCGGGGGACTTAAACCCACGGACAGGAGTTAAAATGATTTTTAAAAATAAGTTCATTAAACGATTTTACCTGATTCCCATACTTATTTTTTGTGGAGTAGTATTTATCTTTTGGTGGCAGGATTTTTGGCAAACACAGCAACTATTAATTGCACCTAGTGAATCAAAAGCAAATATTGCACTTCATGAACCAATCCAGCCTATTACGCTTCAGTTAGAACTTAATGAAAGCAAAGTGAAACTGGGAGATAAACTATTTCATGAGCCTCGGTTATCTGGTGATAATAAGATTTCCTGTGCTAGCTGCCACAACTTGAATATAGGTGGCACAGATCGATTAGTGCGTTCTATTGGGATTCAAAAGCAATTGAGTTTTGTTAATTCACCAACAGTATTTAATAGTGGGTTTAATTTTAAGCAGTTTTGGGATGGACGGGCTGAAACATTAGAAGCTCAAGCTGGGGAAGTAATATTATCAGAGCGTGTAATGGGGGGGGGAAGTTGGTTAGAAGTTATTAATAAGCTTAAGCAATTTTCTAAATATGACTTTTGGTTTAGAGAATTATACCCAGATGGGATTACCAGCGATAATATTAAAGATGCGATCGCTACGTTTGAACGCTCTCTATATACTCCTAATTCGCGCTTCGATCAATTTCTACACGGCAATCAAAACGCCATAACTGAAGAAGAAAAACAAGGGTATCGTCGCTTTAAATCTTATGGCTGTATTAGCTGCCATCAAGGGATGCTGCTCGGTGGTAATATGTTTCAAACCTTTGGGCTGTTTGAGGATTACTTTAGCGATCGCGGTAAAGTAACCAAAGCTGATTTTGGACAATTCAATGTTACAGGGGATGAGCGCGATCGCTATGCTTTTAAGGTTCCCAGTTTGCGGAACATTGTTTTAACATCTCCTTACTTTCATGATGGCTCTGCTGAAACGCTTGAAGAAGCAATTAAGGTTATGGCTAAGTATCAGTTGGGTCGCCAGCTTCCCCAAACAGATATTGCTCTCATTATTAAATTCCTTATAACCTTAACAGGGGAGTACCAGGGAAAGCCATTATGAAACATGTCCAATTGCAAACAGTCTTCATTGCATTGGCTGCCATTCTCATCTTGGCTTTTCTGATAAGTAAAAGCCTGTCCATTGATTTTAACCAACACCAGATATACCGTAGCGCTATAGTCCAGTTGCAGGAAAAAGATGCCACTTTTAATCAAGATATCCTTAAATTTAGATATGAACTGTTCAACTCCTACGATTCATTAGTTAATAGTTTAACTGCCCAAAAAAAGATTCAACAACAGATGCAAAAATTTCCCAGTTTCATTGATAAAAAAGAGCAAAGGCAAATCCAGAACCTCCTCGCAGAGCAAGCAGAATTAGTTCAGAAAAAAGAAAAATTGAGCGAACGATTCAAATCTCAGAATGCTACACTGAAAAACTCTCTACGTTACCTTCCAACACTGATAGCTGAAATCAAAGAACCAGCCTCTGATCAAAAATGGTTTGTCCCGTTAAAAACCACTCTTAACAACCTACTATATGATATTCTGCTCTACAATCTCACAGCTAGTGAAGACCTGAAACCGCTTATCAAAGCACAGATAAGGAAGCTATCCCAGATTAAAGACCAGTATAAAGTTAGTGAGAAACAATTCTCAATCAACTTGACAATTTCTCATACTATAATTATTCTCAATAACAAACCTCAAGTAGACGAACTGACCAATCAAATTCTAAATATTCCCATAGCACAGCAGGCCAAAACTCTAGAAACTGCTTATGATGATTCTTATCAAAAAGCAATTCAAACCGTCAATATTTATCGTCTGTTTGCCTACGGTTGGTCTTTAGTCCTGCTTGCTGGCATTTCCTATCTAATCATCAATAAATTCTCTGAAGCTAATCACAAAATAACAGTCCTAAATGAACGCCTCAAAGCTGAAAATCTCCGGATGGGTGCAGAGCTAGAAATTACGAGTCAGTTGCAACAAATGCTCCTGCCCAAAGATCACGAACTCAGCCAGATTCCGGGATTGGAAATTGCTGGGTTTATGGAACCTGCTGATCAGGTTGGTGGCGATTACTACGACGTACTCGCTAACAATGAGGCAGCCAAAATTGGCATTGGCGATGTCACCGGACATGGATTAGAAAGTGTGGTGCTGATGCTAATGGTACAAACTGCCATTAGAACACTTCAGGAAAGTAATGAGACTGATCCAGTGAGATTCATGGATGTACTCAACCGCACGATTTACAAGAATGTCGAGCGCATGAATACCGATAAAAATCTGACGCTGGCGTTACTCGACTACCACCAAGGTAAACTCAACATTAGCGGACAACATGAAGAGATGGTGGTAGTGCGAGCGTCAGGGGAAGTAGAACGAGTAGAGACAATGGATCTCGGTTTTCCAATTGGGCTGGACTCGGAGATTGCTGACTTCATCGCCCAAGAGCAGGTGCAATTGCACTCTGGAGATGTGGTAGTGCTTTACACCGATGGTATTACGGAAGCGGAAGACATCAATGGAGTGCAATACGGCATTGAGCGTTTGTGTAAGGTGGTTAAGTACTATCGACAAAGAAGCGCCACCGAGATTAATGAAGCAGTGATTCGGAATTTACGGCAGTATATTGGCGCACAAAAGGTGTTTGATGACATCACTTTACTGGTACTCAAACAAAAATAAACGAACAGAGCGGGTGGGGAACTGTGTTTTAACAGTGAACAGTGAATAGTTTTCAGTTATCAGTGATCTATTTATCCTTGGGTTTAAGTCCCCCACCAAAATGGTGTCAGGGGAGGTGGCGCAACTTTTACCCCCACCATACGCCGTTGCTGACTGATAACTGATAACTGATAACTGATAACTGATAACTGTTTTAAGGTATATCTTCGCCAAAACAGCCAAGATATACCTCAAAAAGTAGAGTGTCATACAGCAGATTGCAGGTAAATAAGGTACGATTATAGGAGTGTGCATTAGTAAAAATCTGGTATTTTTGGATTAAATAAATGTTTTGTTGGAATTAAGACCTATTAATCCCAAGCATTTAAAAAACTGGTTTACACGCTGCTGTAACTGTAGCTCATAAACCTGCAATTTGCTGTATGATGTCCGGACAATGAATCATAATATAACAGACCTGTAAATTGCTTTATTTTAAAGCAAAGATTTCAGCAAAAAAATATGCAAAAAGGACAAATAAAAAATAAATCAGTAGAGCAACTGTTGGTAGAAATAGAAAGTCTCAAGCAACAACTCCTTGATCGGGAAAATGAAAAGTCGGACTTAGAAATATTGCTAGAAACTACTACTGAACACTCTACTAATATTGAAGCTGAACTACATAACACAAATGAACAGATGAGTAGATACTTGCAGCAAGTCTATTCTATTACTAACGCTGCTGCTGCCGTTGAAGCAGGAACGTTTCAATCTCATACACTAGATGAAGTAGCAAATCGCAGTGACGAGCTGGGACGGCTGGCACGCGTATTCCAACGAATGACTGAACAAATAAAGACTCGTGAGGAAAAATTAAAACAGCAGGTTGAACAACTCAGAATTGAGATCGAGATCAACCAACGTCTCAACGCTGAAAATAGCTCCATGGCAGCAAAACTGGAAGTTACCCGTGAATTGCAACAGATGCTCCTGCCTAAAGAGCAAGAACTTCGTCAAATTGCTGGTCTAGAAATTTCAGGGTTTATGGAACCTGCTGATGAGATGGGCGGCGACTACTACGACGTACTGAACCATGAGGGTCTCGTCAAGATCGGTATTGGTGATGTCAGCGGACACGGTCTAGAGAGCGGCGTGTTGATGCTTATGGTGCAAACTGCTGTGCGTACCCTACTGACCAGCAATGAAACTGACTCCACTAAATTCTTAAACGTACTCAACCGGACAATTTACGACAATGTGCAGCGGATGAGGTCTGATAAAAACGTGACCCTAGCCTTGCTGGACTACCAAGAAGGCAGACTGCGTTTATCGGGGCAACATGAAGAGATGATTGTGGTGCGCTCTGGTGGACACTTAGAGCAGATAGACACGATAGATTTAGGATTTCCCCTTGGGTTGCAAGCAGACATTGCTGTGTTCGTGGCTCAAACGGAAGTGCAATTACATCCAGGGGATGTGGTAGTACTTTACACCGATGGCATCATCGAAGCAGAAGACATACTCGGCAGACAATATGGGTTAAAGCGGCTGTGTGAGTTAGTCAAACTCAATTGGCGTCGCTCAGCTGATAAAATCAAGCAGACCGTAATTGACGATGTAAAGGGGCATATTGGTAAGCAAAAAGTTTACGATGACATCACGATGCTTGTATTGAAGCAGAAATAGGTGGCGAATGAGGATTTGTTGAGTATGACGAAAATATTTGGAGACTTCATTGACGAGTTGGTTGAGAGTAAGGAATACTTGGAAATCGTATTTTCGCCTGCCTCCGTCCCACTCAAGCAGCGTTGGCGAACCAATGGATTGTCGGCTGATTTTATGGCTGATTACTTTGCAGTCTTCTTTACTAAAGGTGACATCGAAGGGGAGGTAAAGAGTGCTGTTAGCTTCATTGCCAACGAGTTGTTAGAAAATGCCATGAAGTTTAAAGACGAGACATCAGACTATTTCATCAGCGTTTCGCTCAAACTGTATGAGGATAGACTTGTGTTTCTTACAATTAACAGTGTCAATCCTCAAGCGGTCGGAAAATTTCAAACGTTCATCCAGGAGTTAGTGACCTGTGACCCAGGTGAGTTGTATATCCGTCAGTTAGAAAAGAATGCGGAAGATGAGACACACACCGCCTCGGGATTGGGTTTTTTGACAATGATCAACGATTATCTGACCAAAATAGGTTGGAAGTTCGAGACCGTCCAAAAGCAACCAGAAGTCATCATTGTAAGCACAATGGTGCAGTTAATGATATAAACTACCTGGCGACCACGAATATCTAAGAGGCTTTAGGTGAATGGAGATTAAAACCGAAAATTACAACATCTGGTACGACGCAGCGGCTAAAGCTGTGATTTTTCAAGGTTCATTACGGTTAGGTGGAATGGAAGAATATGCACCCATTGTGCAGTTGCTAGATAATGTGGTTGTTGAACGACCGTTAACTTTAACACTGAACCTACGGGAATTGAAATTTCTTAATAGTTCAGGAATTAATGTGCTGTCGAAGTTCGTTATTAAGGTGCGACAGCAAAAAAATATGCAGCTAATGGTACAAGGCTCCACGAATATTTACTGGCAAGGCAAGTCATTGAAGAACTTGCAACGTTTGATGCCCAGTTTAGAACTAGAATGGGAATAGAGAGACTTTCGGATTTGGTATCACAGCTAATTGGAACGTTAGTCATTGGCAAAAATGAGCAGTGGAAGCAGGAAATTAACCTCATGCCAAAAACTAATTAGAACTTTGTTTATGTATTAATTGTTATATTTAAAAGACACGGCGTTCGCGCTTCTAGCCGCCGGGTACGCCATCGCCAAAAATGCTGAACTTTTTTTCTAGTAGTCTGGCAAGTCAACAATGTGCTTGTTCGTAGTGAGCGCTTTCTTCGTCAAATCAAAGACTAAAGTCCTTACTACGAACTTATTCATCCATCAAAGTTGCTCTGGTGGACTACTAGCGATCGCAGTACTGCATTAAGGACTATCGCCTGCTTCATCTATTCACTCTTCAATAGCTTTTAAAGCTGTAGTGCTTATTTTGTAAAGCTTATAGCTTTTCTTAGTGCCATTCCCAGCCTGGAGACTCTTAACCAGTTAGGGCTTAGGGCAAAGCTTAGAGCTTTTCTTAGTGCCATTCCGAACATGATATTAGTTAACAAGTTCCGCGGGTTTAAGTCCCCCGATTCTGTAACCGGTAAGTAATGCAATTGGGGTTTAAATCCCGATTACAAGACTTAATTACGTTAGCGCAGCGTTAGCGAGGAACGAGCGTCATTACGAATTACGAATTACGAATTATTTTAATGGCTCCCTCGCTTGTGCTGAACTAATTGTTGCAGGAGAAGACTCTTCCGTTCCAAAACCCTCCGGGCAAAGTTCGTAACCCGACACAAGAGGGCTTCAAATGTATCTACATCAATAGCCAAGATGTGTGTTTCTGCGACTGTGACCACTATTGTGGCACCTTGTTCAGTGCGAGCCAAAATCTCCATTTCATTCAGTATTTGACCCGGTAATAGGCTTTCAACAATTACCTTTCCGTCATCTAGGTTGACCTGAAGTTGGGCTTCTCCTTTGATCAGTAACAAAAGTTCCTTACCTTTTTTACCTTGCTCAATCACAACTTCATTAGCATTGTACACCTTGACTTGAGCCTGGTAAGCAAGTTCCACCAGGTTTTCAGTCTTCAGGCTGCTAAACAAGTCGCTACCGAATAGGTACAGCAGTTTTTCAATAGTGCTAAGGGCAGCATGAGCAGTGCCGGGTTGGACTTGCTGCTTCAGTAGCATTTGGGCAGTTTCTCGCACCAGAGCCTTTACCGTTAGCTTGGAGTCGAGCAATTGCTGCGCCAACTCCTGGCTGCGTTGAACATCTAGTTGAGAAATCATATAGAGACTAACTGTCTGGATGAGTGAGTCTGGCTCTTGGAGCAGCACTTCCAAATGGCTCACAATTACTGCTGGCTCTATCTGAGGTATGGTATCAGTTGCCACGTTGCTCTGTTGAATCAACTGTGAAATTACCTTTGAACCGAAGCGCTTCTGCCATTGGGATGTCTCATCCTCAAGCAATGGCAACACATTCGACGCTAGGCGACCGAGAGTAAGAGCAATGCGGGTAGCTTCAATCCCCTGCTCCAAGCTTTTGAGAATTTCCAGCACACCCTTGGCAATCAGTCGTTGTTTTTGCTGGACAGTTGATTGCAGTAAAGTCCAAGCTGCTGCTTTATCTGGTAGTAGGGGCTGTCTCAAAGCTTGGTAGCGTTCAAACAACTCCTGTAGCTGGTTCAAAAGGATATCAGATCTACGGAGCAAGTCTGCTTCCTCGTCAAGGCTCGCTTGGATTTTTTCTTCCTCTTCCAGGGTAATGGCGTACTCTCGTCTTAGCGATCGCACAGCCTGAGGATCTTTTGGGAGTACGTCCTGAATGGACTTTTTCTTTTGCACCACTTTTAACAGCTCTCGCCCCAGTCCCTTAGCACTCCGCCGTCGCTTACTGCCCACCATGCTTGCGATCTGGTCGCGATAGCTTTGCAAGCGCACCTGATCTTCTCTGCTTCGCTGCTTGCTGGGGTCGAGCAAGTCTGGATCTTCAACCCCCAGTTCTGTCAAGACTGTCAGATGTTCCTTGTCGCTAATATCTAGCTCTTGGCGCATCTGCTGTAGCACTTCTAAGCTGTTGGAGGAGTTCGAGTAGCCCTCTTCTAACACTTCCTGTAGCACTCCCTTATAAGCCTGGAGTCGCCTTTCTTCCGTAAAACCAGGGAGGATTTTCGCCAGCACATAGACCTCATTAGGATTGAGAGAGTCCAAAGAACGTCCCTCAAGGAATCGAGAGACATCGACATGGAGCTTACTGAGCTGCTTGCGAAGGCGGCTGGCAAGGCTTTCCTGTAAGTACAGTTCTGGGCTACTTTTCCAGGTTTGGTAAAACCAAAGGGTGCTAACCACCACCAGCAAGACATCGTAAAAGTATCGCAACCACAAAGGCAGCAGATTAATATTTGGACGGGCCCCAAACGCATAGAAGATATTGAAGACGATGAAGGTGCAGAGGGTAAAAATCCGGTGCTGAATCTGCTCTTTACTCAGGGATTGGTTTGTTCGTAGCAAGTAATTCTTGTAACTTTTCTCCAGCTTGCATCCTAGAAAATAGCTACCCCAAGCAAAAAAACCTAAAGTTAAAGGCACTGCTACTAGCTTTGGAATTGGAATCGGATTGTTAAACAGGTAAAACCCAGGACTGAAAAGGGTAGTAAGTTGATTTGCCTCGTGAGTCCAGGAGCCAGAGAAGTAGTAATCCCAATTGCCTGCGTAGAGGTAGTAGTAATAGTAGAAGCTGATGACTAGTCCAATGTAGCCGTAGTAGAGCCACTTTTGGTCAGGTTTGGTAATGCCATCCCAGTAAGACCGTTCAGCGTCAATGTCCATGCAGGGGCTTTGGCAGGCAACACAGGCGCTCTGTTCCTTACCCTCCTGGTTAACAATACGGCACGTGGATTGGGTGATGGTTTGTCGATCGCCCTCGTGAGCTTTGCTGGCCAGCAGTCCCCTCGGTTCGGCATAGATTTTCTGCACTGGAGCCATTGGACAGAAATATTGACACCAAGATTTCCCACCATATAGATAGCCTACGGCGATCGCTGACAAAATTGTGATGATTAAAAAAATACCCAGTGCCAAACGCTCAGAGTTGACAAAGAGTAACCGGATGCACAGACCAAGATAAAATAAACCAAACTGTAGGTACAAATAGTTGCGACCAAGCCAAGAATCTTTTTTGACTTTGGCTAACTCATAGGAAGTTTTTCCGCTTTTGGGATCGACTCGCCGATGCTGTCGCTGCCGTCCTAGCGCACGAGGAATTTGAGAAAGAAATGACAGGGGACAAATGCGTCGCCAAAGTTCATGCCCAAAAACTAGAAGAATAAAAATTGCAGCAGGAACGATCATTGTCCAGAATATTCGTGCTCCCAAAGCATAGGGTGTTTGTTCCAGGCAAACTCCCTGCACCTTGACGCAGACCTCTGGATGAATGCGTAAAGGACTCAGTGTATTGTTGGGGTCAGTTAGCCAAGGTGAGATAGGGTCATAAAACAGGGAAAAAATCAGGAGCAGCCAACCACAGGTTAGCAGCCACCTGACCATCTGCATTTGCCTTTCTGGAGTCTTTGCAAACATAATTAGAGCGAGGTTAATCTATATTTATTGTGAAAATGTAGTTTGAGACTATAACAAAGAATAGGTTGACTTTGAGCGAGTTAGAATAGGATATTGCGCTTGGTTTTGAGGTCACATTCTCCTCGAAACAAAGCTCCTACAATTTATTTGATCAGGCACGTAAAAGTTGGAAGAAAACTCAAGCGAATAATTCCAAACATGATCGAGAATTAGTTACATCCAAAAAAATAAATTTGTGTGCTGCCGTCACGACGAGCCGAAAGAGAGTCTAGAATGACATTTGTAAGCTTATTCAATCTATACCCACTATGTTTATACTAATTTGTGAATAATACAATAGGAAAAAGTCAGATGTTTGTTAATTAATTAGGAATACTAAAAACTCGAAAATAGGTAAAAATCAGGTAAAATCAGTTAATGAATGAAAAATAGTATCATTCTTCTCTAGGGATGCTAGATAATAAATTATTTATATGTTATGTCTGGATGATGAACTGAAAGCTAAATATATTGGAAAATGTCAAGGACAGCACACAAATTTATTTTTTTGGACGTA
>NZ_JAIVFV010000166.1 GCF_020829445.1 Nostoc sp. CHAB 5836 | reverse complement strand
TTCTTAGGCTTTAGGCGTTTAACTCAGTTGGACTCAGTTTGAAAAATAACTGGGGTAATTTATGATGCGTAGATTGTAAGTTCGCGTAAATCAAACGCGAACACTTCTTTTTTGTCCAAAGTCCAATGATACAGAAAGAGCTGCTGATATTGCAGCCGCCGAAATTAAGTTACTTGGCACTAGTTACGCGATTGCAGTTGACAATACCGGAGTTGGTGCGGGAACCTTAGCGAAGCTCAAAACAAATGGCTACCAAAGCTACCCTTGTAAGTTTGGCGACTCCCCCACGCACAAGAAAAAGAAACGTTTAGAGGAGCCAGAGCAGAAATTTACAAATCTCAAAGCAGAATTGTACTGGCAGTTTCGGGAGGTTTTAAGAAAGGGTCAGTTTGCGATCGCACCTCTGGAAAATGAGGAGTATGTATTTCAGGATTTAGCCGCCACACGCTACAGTACCAATAGTAAAGATGAAATCTTCTGTGAGCCAAAAGAGAAAACTAAATCCAGGTTAGGCAGAAGTCCCGACTCGGAAGCGGTAATCATTGCCCTAGCAATTCCATTGGATATGGGAGGTGTGCCACAAGATGCGGCGACGGCGTTACAATCGGGAACTAATGATGAGTTGGAAGAACTACATAAGCTATTTAGGTAAGCTAACCCCGCCCTAAAGTTATGTCGTTTACAAGACCAATTGGTCTTAACAATTTGCAATACTAACAAGTTTCCCATCCACATAAGCAACGCCCCATTCTGAATACTGAGCAATTAGCTGTTTGATTTTATTCCACAACGCCACATCATCCCAACATTCACACAGAAAATCTAACCCCGGATTATCACCTGAATAGCTTGCAAGTCTGAGTTTATTCTCTCGACTTGGACGCAACTCTCTACGCTTGGCAATTGCTTCATCACTCCATTTATCCAAACTCGTAACTAGTTCGACTTGGGGCGCGGAACAAGTGTCTTCATGAGGGGTTTTCGGTTTTACACCACAATCCTGGTTTTTATTTGACGACAAAGCATATTGATTCTCTGAACCATCCACTAGCGTCAGCGTCGTGCAGTCAGTCGCCGTAGGCGATTCTTCTCGTTCTGACGCGCTTTGAGTATCTGGAGGCGACGCGCCCCCCAAGGGCGCGATCGCCGTCTGGTCAACTTGCTCAATTTCGGCAAGCGCGTCAGAACCAACTACCATACCAACAACCTTAGTTGGTTGTTGGTAGGTAGTTAAAGGGTGGTTAGCGACGTTGTTAGGTTTTTGGAACCCTTGCAAATCCTCACTTTTTTGACCATTCTTTTGGAATTGTTCCAAACCAGGCTGGATTTGTTCCACTTTGGGGTGGTTTTGATTTACTTCGGGCTGACTGATTTTCTCTCCGGCGTGGACAGTCTTCTCGTCACAAGAATTAGTTTCCGCAGATGTGGACGATTCCCAGTAAAACCGATTGTAATAACCATGAAGATTGCGAACGCGATACCCAATCAAGCCAGGTCTACCAGAAGGCAATCGGCCAAACACTTCCTCAAACTGAAACAACCCTTGAGCAGTCAGCGCTGTACCTGCCTTTTGAAACGATTTGTATGTCAAGTTGGTGTCGAGTTTATGAGCAGCCCCGCCAAATTGTTCAGCTGCAACCGAGTCTAACCACAACTGCTGAACACAGGGCGGCTGCTGTCTTACCCAGTTCACGTCTTCGATTGAAATCTTGCAGTGCGGCCTGATTGTTTTGTCTTCTGAAGCTGGTTTTAAGGGCTGCTGTTTACCACCATTGATTGATTTTAGTGCTGCACTCATGACTCACCCCCTATAGCCCAAAATCTTTGCAGTGATACTCGTTTAGCTGTTTGTATTAGCTGTTTTTCTTCTTCTGGTACATCGTTAATCAGCCGTTCAATCTCAGCCCGTTCTAATTCCCTGTTTGGAGCAGGTAAAACTTTTACCTTAATCTCACAGCCAGGACGAAAACCACGATGGCGGTACAAATATTTGAAATGTCGTTTGTCTTGCGGTGGTAGCGTTGCCCATACTTCGGTGTCCCACCCCGGCGGGATAAAGTCAGCAGGTAATGGTAATAAGGTCTGAATTTGGGATTGCATCAGTTCAAAATTCTGCTGCAACTCCTGAATCTGTTGCTGCAACCGTGGAATTACTTTTACAGACTGTTTAGCGATCGCTTCACAACTCAGGAAATATTTTCGGATCTGCCTGCCTTGCTCACTCTTAGCCAGCATCCCCATCTCTTTGAAGCACTCCACTGCCAAATAGATTTTTTCGGCGGGTCTACCTGACTTTGAGTTTTTATCATTAATGATAAAAAGTTTATGGGGCAAGGATTCTGGCGATTCTTCTGGAGATTGCACGAAGTAATCAAAGTCTTGCTCAAAGTATCCAATCAGCATTCTCTTAGCATTACCTTTGGTGCTATATCCAAGCACCGGCCAAGCCCAATCAAAATCTATGATGCGGTTGCTGTCATGTAACTGTCTTGCTTGTTCAAGCGTAAATTCTTTATTCATTGCCTTATCTCCTTTTATAGCCAAACAAAATTGACCCCATGCGGGGTAATGTCAAATTCATTACTTGTATGTGGGAAAAATAAGCTCAGTAGTTAGAGCGAAAGCTATGAAATTTTTTGAAAACTTTTTTGATTGGAGAAAATTTACCCAAGGACAATGGTTTGCCCTTAGTGCAGTGGTGTTTGCACTTTTAGTCTTTTGGAGTGATTACGAGCAAAGGCGGCCTTCTAGGCAAGCTCTTCAAAGCTTTGAAGAATTCCAGCGTAACTCTAAAAAATTAGACTGCAAGTTTTTGAGGGAGCGTCAAGACTGGACTGAATACGATAAACAAAAATGCAGTAGTTTGTAATACCATGAACCAAAACAACAAACAGCCTCCCAAAACCGACTTTTTGGCTAGCTTTCTAGGATTTATATTTTTCCTACTGATTTTGAGTTGGGTGTTTACTGGCTGTAATAGCTTTATTCGCTATACGTTTCGAGGTAGCTACAACGATTGCATGTGGCAGTGCGTTGGTGGTGGTGGAAAATTTTGTGAGCATGACTGTAAATAGCTGATTAATTTAAGACAAAAGTAGCGATCGCCACTGTACGAGCATCGGTGACAGGTTAAGATTATTAACCATTTGTCAATAAGCAATAATGCTTAAAATATCGGTAAAATTGGAGCGGAAAACACAATTTTTAGGCAAGCGATGCCTACGGCGGGCTACGCCTACGCTTAATCTTGATACCCCTGATTTATTTTTGCACCACCAGTTCAGTACAAAAGTTAATTTTATACTTTTACTATCTCTAATTCTTAAGCATAATTACTAGTTGACAAAAGTAATCTTGTTTTAACCTCTCACGAATGCTGTACGAGAGTGACGATCGTAATTAAACGTGAATAGCAAGTGCTGATCCCAAATGCTATTCACCGAGTGATAGCCCTTTAGAGAGTGATCGCTTCTTTTCAGTATATACATTAACATAGGCGAATATCAAGACGTTGCATAGAATTTATATAGGCGATTAAAAGCCCTGCTTTTTTACTGAAGCAGGGCTTTGTTTTTTGGGATCTAAATTAAGAACTTGTTGCCGCCAACGCCTAAGAGATTCGTTTTCCTCTCTTAGGCGCTCTATTCCCCCAATGCTGTTTGGAGCCTGGTAAGCATCTCTTTCTCAAAACTGGCTAATCTCTCTTCCAATTTCTCTTCTAGTTTGGGTAGCCACTCTTCTTCGCTACTCTTGGGCTGCTTTCCTAAATATTGTTTCATATAAGTGACGAGCAATTCTGTTGCGCTTGTCCCATCAGCCTTAGCTTTCTGGATGAATTCTTTTTTTATCTCTTCTTCGACGCGAATATTTAGCTGATTGCTATCACGAGCTGCCATCGCAATCCTGACTCCTTCATTTACCTATATGTATATACATTAGCCTATCCTAGCTCCTCTGCCTAGACCATGCTGTTTTGCCTATGCATTGTCTTGACAAATATCTAGCTGTAGCATATACTATTGCATAGACAGCAAAAAGCGATCGCCTCCCTGGAAAGAATGCGATCGCCTTTTGAAACCACCTTTATAAAGGAAGTTCGTCAATAATGACTCATCAATTGTACACAGAAGAACAACTCTTCACCAAGTCACTCCCTGAACTGAAGACCATCTACACCCAAATTGGCGCAGCCGTTGAGGTTGCTGACAAACGTTGCAAGAGCGCCTGGGTAAATGCGATTGTTGCTCATCAGTCCTCCCAGGTTCAGAAAGTTGATGAACAAACAGTCGCCCAAGCTGAACTAGAACAACATATTGAAGAACAGCAAACAAGTATTTCTTCACTCCCAGCGTGGGACAACACCATTCCCAACTGGAACCCGCCTGCTGCTATTTGCCCAGACTGTGGCGGTCACGGGTGCGGTAACTGTAATTATCGCGGCGCTCGTGCAGTGGATTTATGTACTCCACAAGATGACTACCGACTCGTATACATGGGTAAAACAGATAGTCAAACCGCTTACAAGTCCTACAAGGGAACGGTTGCACTGGGAATTTTGTTTAGGGTCAGGAATATTGATGAGGTTTGGGAAAACGATCCCAAAACTTATTACTGGCAGTGTGGCAATGAAATGAAGTATTGGAGTGTGAGAGAAGCTATTGAGGCGCTAGAAAAATTAACTTCACCTAGTGTAAGCGTTGTGAATGCAAGAGAAAAACGGGCTGCAACGATTGAAGTATTGGAACAGCACAATGATGAGTTTGTAGTCCACAACTGTGAAAATGACCATTACTATGTTGTTCGTCCTAACCAAGCTGACGTTAAAGAGCGTTGCGGGTGCGCTGATTGTCATTACAGAAGTGCTAAATGCAAGCATCAGATAGCAGTAGAGAATTTTATCAAGCCAAGTTTGGTGGCACAAGTGAAAGAAAAATCCTGCCCTGTCTGCGCTGGGACTGGAATGCTAGGTGATGAAGACTGGTTGGAACGGTGCTATTACTGCGATAGCGTCAGCGTTAGCGACGAAGGAGCGTCTGGCAAAGGTGTTGAAGAGCCGAAAAAAGTTGTCGCGGCAAGTCTTGATGAGTTGCTAGACAAACCCTTTGACGAACTTAGCCGAGGGGAATGGGAGCAATTGAAGGAGACGAGCGTGCCAACTCAAAGCATAGAACTGGTAGCAGAGTAAGGCTAATGGGTGGCTAAAACCACCCGAAAAATCAATTTACTTATAGGACGAGTAACCATGCTGAAAGTTGGAAATTTGGTAATTAATTTGAATGCGATGCCTGCGGCGGGCTACGCCTACGCCTACGTTAATTTAGAGGCAAAGAAAAGTTATATCGTAGACAGAGAAGATACTCAAGGTGTCAGAATTCACCTCTCAATGTCTGACAGTCAAGGTAATCCAACAACTTTATTTTTTAAGGGTGAACAAGCCGAGTATTTACGGAAATATTTTCTCTCAGTAGCATCTTTGTGTGGGGGTGTGGAAGATGTTTAAGCCAGCAACGAAATCAAACTTAAAAATCAGGCTTGCCTTAAGTGGTTCAGCCGGGAGTGGAAAAACCTACTCATCTTTAGCAATTGCTTCAAACATCAGTCAAAAAATAGCAGTTATCGATACCGAGCGAGGCTCTGCAAGCCGCTACGCTGACCTATTTCAATTTGATGTGTGTGAACTTGATAGTCATCATCCAGCTAAGTACATTGAGGCTATTATTGCAGCTGAGGCAAATGGTTACGAAGTCATTATCATTGACTCGCTTTCTCACGCTTGGTATGCCGAATTAGAGTTAGCTGGCACAAATAGAGGTGGTGGAACCAGTTTTGACGGCTGGAAAAACGTCCGCCCTTTGGAGCGAAAATTACTAGATGCGATTGTAAGTTCCCGATGCCACATTATTGTTACGATGCGGAGCAAGACTGAGTGGGATACCACACAAAGGGATTCTAACGGCAAGATGAAGCCAACGAAAATTGGTACAGCCCCTATTCAAACTTCGGGGATTGAGTACGAATTTGACATCGCCGGCGAACTCTCTGCTGAACACATACTCTATATCAGTAAATCTCGTTGTCCAGAATTGCAAGATACCAGTTGGTTAAAGCCGGGAGTAGAGTTAGCGCAAGCCCTTAAGAATTGGATGAGTACTGCGCCCATTAGGCTTTCATCCGCCCCAATTGTGGCAGCCGTACATCCTCAAGACTTGCGGGTTAAGCAAATACGCACTTTACTTGACTACCCTGTTGATTTGGTTAAAGAGTGGTTGCAGTTTCAGGATGTCAAGACTCCGAGCCAGCTTGAAGTGACCAAGGTTGATGAATTAGTCAAAGTCATGTGTTTGGCTTGGGCCTCTGACAAAATCGACCACCCTAACCATGCTCAAAATAGTTACGCCAAGCACGTTGTTGATGCAGTGGTTAAGGGGGGAGAGGAGGTGGTGACAATTCAGAACTGGATGCAGCATATCCAATCACCACACCAGGCTTCGGTTAAAGCATAGCTTCACCAAGATTTACCAATAACAGGATTTAGAAAATTGAAATTTTTAGCAGCGATCGCAATCGCTTCACTTTTCATGCATTCTTTTACCCTTCCAGCGTTAGCTAGCAACAACGAATGCACAGCAAAAGAATGCCCTCATCGAGGTGGTGGTAGGAGATAAGCATGAACCAATTAACCGAAGTTATTGAAATATATCTTAAAGAGTGCAGAGAAAACTATGTGCGTGACCTCGTAAATCAATTTGTTTCGTCTCTTGAAAGTCAAGGCTTTGAACTGAATGAAATTGTAGACGGCTTAACAAACTACGCCTACATGAACACCGATTCTACAGAGGCGGTTTGCTTCTTGGTAAAATCTTCATTGTCATTAAGGAAAGCGGATGAACACAATTAACCTACCCAATAGTTGGACACCGCCCAAATATCACCTTGGTCAACGGGTAAAACAAGGTGAAATCACAGGATTTAAGCTTCCCCTGGCACACGCAGGGCTTATGAATTAGGCGAAGGCTGGACTTCGCTTGGACGACGGCGCGATCGCTAGTAAATGGGTGCAGGTAAATTACCATCCGCGAGCGCCAATTCGCTGACAAACAAATCGCATAGCATTAGCGGCCGCAGAACCTTCACGAGGCACAACTTCCTCTGTCGTCTTGTCCTGGGTAACTACTTGCCCTACAGAATTATAAAGAGCAAAGCCTGTGCTAAACAATCTTGCTTCCCCGCAGGAAACCTTAAACTTAAGCTCAGTAAGCCCATTTCCATAAGGTTGGTACAATTTATATGTTGTTCCTTTGATGCTTTGTGTATCCAGCATAATCGGTGTTCCCGCGTCGTCAGATCCAGCCTGGATGTATCTTTCCACATTTTGAGCATAAGCTTTACTATTTAAGCTCAAAGCAAAAAGTGTAACGGCAAATAAGACTTGATTAAAGCGTTTGACTTGATTCACACAACTACTTGATAAAAGTAAATTAATATACCTTTTCTATCTCTTTACGGGCTAAAATTGTTGCGGAGAGGATACTGAAATATAAGTAAAGTTTTGATGTAGTCAAAAAGTCGCGTGGTCTGCCTATTTAAAATATGACAAATAAAGCTTGCATCTAGTTTGTTGCTATCCGTGCGGTTAACATGAATCATTCCCTTCTTTTGCGCCAATGGCAGATACCACTACTACCCTGAGATTAAAAGCAGTTGATGATGGCGCGATCGCCACCGTCAATAATGTTTCTACTGCTTTTACTGGGTTAACTATTGGTACAACTGCCTTAGCACTTGGTTTTACTGGGTTAAAAAAAGCTTCAGAATCATCAATTGGGCAATTCATCCTTGGGGCACAGAACGCACAGAAGTTCGGCGGGGCAATTGGCAAACTTGCTGATGTCAACTCCAAAGCACTCAAGTCATTTTCAGCACTTTCTGACATTACCTTTCTTGGTGGTCAAGCGCTAACCCTTGCCAAAGGCGTGCAAGATGCGGCGGCGGTATACGCCAGAATTCCCCAAACTTTTGAATTGTTCCGTAGTAGCGGTGTCAGCACCCAGTCAATTGAAGATTTTTATACCCTTGCTGATGCAGTTAAAGGAAGTGAAGCGTCCCTAGATGCCTTTGCTATATCGGCGGTGCAAAACTTGGGGCGATTTGAACAAGCCGCAGCTCGTGCCGGAACTATTCTCAAGAGTAATACTAATTTTGATGCATTTGGCAACGCTCAACGGGCTAGCCAAAAAGAGCAGTTAGATAACGCTTTTCAGGTTCAGGATATTGTCAATAGTCAACTAAACAATACTGTTTCCTCCACAGGTGCCCTGCTTGGGCAATACGAAGTTCTTTCTTCTGGATTTGCCAAAGCCGCAGATTCGCAGCAGGTACTAGCGGCCGGCTTGAAACTAACAGGTATTGGACGAGCTGGAGGAGTTGCAACAGATCCGGGCGAGACATTGCGACTCTTGGGTAAGACCCTCAACGCATATCAGCTATCAGCGACAGATGCTTCTAAAGCGGCTGCTGTGTTAAATTCAATTGTGGAAAACGGGATCACGACCATCCCAGAATTATCCCAAGGCTTTGGACAAGCCGCTACAACCGCAAGAGCGGCGGGAATTGGCTTCAATGATTTAGCAGCAAGTACGGCGGTACTAACTACTCAAGGTATCAATACGGCTACTGCTTTGACTGGTTTGCAGGGCGTTGCTGGGGCAATTATCCAAAAAACTCCAGATTCTCAAGCAGCATTGGACAAGCTTTCACTCAACGGCAAAAAAATCCGTTTCGACCAAGCCGAAATCCAAGCCAAAGGATTTACCCAAGCCTTAATCGACTTGAATACAGCAGCAGGGGGGAATGCTAAAGTACTTCAAGATATATTTCCTCAAGAAGTAGCATTTCGTACAGTACTGGCACTACTTGCTCAAGACGGGCAGAAGCTAGCGGATACGCTGAGTTCTGTTAGTTCTGCTAGTGCCGGGAGCTTAGATGATGTATTTAAACTAGCGACAGGCGATCGCATTAGCCGCTTTGAGCAAATTGCCAATAAGTTCCAAGAGCTAATTATTAAAATTGCCAGTAGTATTGCGCCGGTATTTGAGTCTGGGATTAACGTACTAGAAAAAATTGCCGGCTTTTTCAGTGGATTACCCGAACCAGTTAAGCAGGCAGTTGGACAGTTTATCGTATTTCAAATCAGCACCCGCGCCACGGCAGGTGCGGTAACGATCCTGTTCCAGACGATGCTTAATTTGGCATCAACTTACTTACAAGTTCGGGCAATTTCACTATTGCTAGGAGGACAATTAGGAAAGGAGTTAGCGGTAGTTCGGGATTTAATCGTTCAACGCAAAGGACTCTTAGCTGTAGCTTTACAGTTATTTGGTATTGACCAGCGCTTCAGGCTTGGAGTAGAAGCGACTACCGAGGCAATTGGAAAACAGAACATTGTCACCAAGGCAGCAACAGCGATCCGCAACAAAGCGGGTGAAGTATTCAATAAAAATGTCGCTGGCTTCACAGGATTAGATGTAGGGGGCGCGGCAGAACAGGGGAAGAAGGCAGTAGCCGAAGTTGCTCAAAGTGCCAAAAATGTGGGCATAGGAATAGCCGAAGCTGTGGGGGCAATTCCTATGCCTCAAATATTAGGGGCTGATGGTAAACCCTTTGCCTCTGGATTGGGCAGGGTAAAGCAAGAGGCAGATGTAGTAGGCAGAGCGATCGCCTCCAGTTTTGAAAATATCAAATCTATAGATGCAGGTGCAGTCGTCGCCACAGCTTACGACAATGTAAAACAGGGGGCGCAAAAAGCGACTAATGCGATCGCTTCTACAACAGTAGCCACCGCCGGAGCAACTACGACGATAGCAGCACACACCGTTGCATTAACTGCCGACGAACTGGCAGAACGGGGATTGGCTCAAACTCGGATATTTGGGCGTAATGTACTGTTTGCAACTGCTGGCCCGTTGGGCGCAATTAACACTCTGTTGGCAACCGAGATTAGCTTAAAAATTGTGAGCGCTGGTGCAACGCGGGGTCTAGCAGCCGCTCAGGGGTTGCTTACAGGTGGTTCTAGTTTATTAGCCAATGTCCTCAAAGGTGGGGTCGTTGGCGGGTTTAACTTGCTCAGAGGTGGGGTAAATCTTGCTGGCAATGCCATTTCTGGGTTGCTCGGCACACTTGGCCCATTGGGCCCGTTGTTGGCAGTTGGAGCAGCAGCGATCGCTATCTTCCGTGAAGATTTATTTGGGCTGAGAAAAGCTTCCAACGAAGCGGCTGCGGGATTGGATGAGCTTTTCAAGTCGCAAGCCGACTTGTCTAAAAAATTTGGTACTGAACAGCGATTACTTCAATTTAAAGCTGAGATTAAACCCGATGCCTCAGCAACACTTGTGGAAACTCGCCTTGAGCAGTTGCGTTTATCTGGCGATTTGACTACAGGGCAATTTAACCAGTTACGTGAAACCCTAGCCAAAGTAGGAGAACAGGGGCAACTTACTGGCGAGGGATTGGAGAAATTCAAATCGCAGTTAGAAGCAATTCGCCAAGGGGCGACGGGCACAGTAGAAAAAGGTGTCGGCGATCAAATTGGAGACTTTTTCAAAAGCATACCGGGGACAGCCGGAAATGCTATTGATTTTGCTGTCAATTCCGCAGTAGCTTTGGCAAGCCCAGGCAACCTTGCAGATCCAGTAGGGGCAGTAGCTAAAGTTAGTCAAAACAGGCAAGCAGACCAATTATTGCAAAACATTAGTAAAATTGGCATTGCTACTGGAGATGTCGGCGAACAATCTTTAGCTACTGCCGAAAAAATTAATCAGTACAATAAAGCGCTGGGATTAACAGTTGAAACTAACCAGAAATTAAAAACAGGCGCAAAATTAACTAGTGAAGATTTAGAGCGGGAAGGGCAATTATTTAATGGGCAAAAAGCCAGAAACGAGAATTTAATTTCTGGAGTTGAGAAAAATATTGCTGACCAGAAGAAAGTATCAGAAAGTATCAAAGACCCAGAATTAAAAGCTACTTTTGACGAGCGAATTAAGCTCTTAGAAACCGAGCGGCAAACACTTGAAAAACGCAATGAAGCATTAAAAACTAGCCGTGAGGAATTTACAAAATACTACACTGAAACCCTCCCCGGATTAAGAAGGGCAATCACCGAATCCTCCAATTCGCAACAAGCCTTGGGGAATGCTCAGTCCAATTTTCAGCAGCAATTTAAACTTGATGCTGAGGGTAAGGCTACACCATTCTTAAAGGATATTACCACCCTTAAAAATGAAGCATCCCAATATCAAGCGCAAGTTTTAGAATCTTACCAAGCTGGACTATTTGAGCAATTGTCTGGCCCCACTCCAGACGGTAAAGCGTTGTTGGCTCCAGCAGGCGAGGCTGAATTTCAAGTAGCAGAACGATTAAGGGCGGTTCGAGATAACAAGATTAAACTCCCCGATGGGACGGAAGGATTTAGATTATCAGTGAGCGATCGCCTCGCGGCAACTCAACAAATCTCGGAGGTTAGACAAGCCTCATCAAAGCAGATTTCAGAAGTTCTCAAATTAGAAGCCGAACAAATTAAGCTACAACAACAACAACGGGTAATTAGCACGGAAGATGCCGAGAAACAAATTGCTCAAATTCAACTCCAAGGTATCGGAGAAACGCTGATTCAAAAAGAAATTGAAATTAAAGAGTATGCCCAATTCCCCATTCGCAAAGCCCAGCTAGAACGTGATGCAGCCGCCATTAGAGTACAGATTGAGCAAGCGGTTACTCTTGAGGAAAACCGCCAACTGGAAAAGCGTAGAGGGTTACGCCAAGAAGCATTCAACGTTGAGATTGAGCAAATCAAAGCGCGTCAATCTGAGCGCCAAATTACTGAAAAAGAAGCGCAAACTCAAATATCCCAAATACAAATCAAAGCTTCCCGCGATCGCCTTGACAATCTACTTGTAGACTTCAATAAGTCTGGCGGTACAAGCATAGAGCTTAGTAACAAAATTGCCATTGCTAGAGCGCAACTAAGACAACAAGAAGCAGCAGAAATCGAGCGGTTAATTAACGTTGAACTTGAACGCCAAAAGCGTCTCATTGCCAACACTACCCAAATTCAAACCTTGGCGCTGCAACGCCAAGGAAGCGGCATTAATACCCAAGTCAAAGATATTGAACAAAGGCAGCAGTTAATCGGCTCTACCGCCCAACTGCAAGGGGTACTCAATCAAGCGACAGAATCAAGCTTACAAAACCAACTTAAACTTACACAAGATTCAGAAAAACGCGCTGCAATTGAAACCAAAATTGCTCAAAATAGAGTACTTAATCTTGAACCCGTACAGCAACAAGAGCGGATATCTTTAGCGGTTCAAACCCAAATAAACAAACTAAACTTAGAGCGTGAAACTATTCAACTTAGAATCCAAAAAATTGAGAATCAACGCCAAATAGCTGAGATAAATTTAGAACTAATTAGGGCGAAAAGAGATAAGCGTAGCCCTGAAGAGATTAAATCAATTGAATTGCAAATCGATGGAGCTAGACAGCAATCAGATTTACTTAGTGAACAGGGCGATCGCTTAGAGCGATCTAAAATTGCTCTTGCCCAAATCGCTGAAAACTCCAAGCAAGAATTACAGATAAAGCAAGGCATAGCGCGGACTGATGCTGAAATTGAATTAACCCTTACTCGCCGTCGCAACTTGCTCTTCAGTCTTGAAAAACAAACCAAAGATATTGAGATTGCCTCCCAGCAAATCAACCTTGCAGGACAAATTCAAATTAATCAAAGTGAGGCACTTGTAAAAAATTACGACCAACAAAAGAGCTTATTGCAAGGCGTTCAAAACGCTATTAAAGGGCGGTTAGATTTCGTTACCGGGGAATTGGGTATTGCGGGGCAATTAGCAACTAAGGATAGCCAAAGGCAGGAGGTAGCGAAGATAACAGCAGCACTCAAACTACAATCATTGGAATCACAATTAAATTTAGAAGGAAAAGTATTAGACCTCAATTTAAAACAACAAGAATCACAACTTAAAATAGAGCAGTCGCGCAACCGTTCGGCAGTTGCTCAAAGTCAAGCTGGGGTAGCACAAGCCCAAGTTAATCTTGCCAAAGCACAAGCTGAAGGTACGCCCCAAGATATCCAGTTAGCTCAAATAGGATTACAAGCGAAAACTGAAGAAGCGATCGCTCTCCAATACGCCGGATTGCAACTCGAACAACAAGGTAAAATCCAATTCCTCTTGGGTAATGTGGAGCGCCAAGGGTTCCGCGATCGCTCTGTATTACAAAGAGATCAAGCTAAGGCTGAATTTATTCAAACCCTACCAAAGGGACAACAAAGGCGATTAGCAAGAGAATTAAGAGAACAATCTTTAGGTAAAGCCCTGGGTGTTGGCAGAGGTGATGTAGCTGTCACTGGACAAGCAGTTGTAAATGATACACTGTCTCGCTTTTTTGGGGAAGGCGCATTAGAACCATTAGAAAGTTTTCGGGCAGCAGGAGTGAGACAAAGATTGAATCAGGGTGTGCCGTCGTTGCAATTGGACTTTCCCGACTTTGAACAATTCCGCCAAAACCAGTTAGCTAGATTTCAAGAGTTTGGCTATAATCTGCCACTTGCTAAAACTTTGCCCCAAGAACTCAGCGCCCAGGCAAATGCCACAATCATGAATGCAGTTGGTCAGCTAACCGAATTGGTAAATCAAAAGCTCTCTACACCCAACTCAGTAACATTGGAAGTGCCAATAACTAATAACTTCTCAACCCAAGATGCAGCAACCAAAACAGCAGCGAATACGACTACACAACAGATTAGACAGCAACTTCATGATTTAGGGGAGTTATTAAAAAGAACATGAGTTTATTGGAAGAGATACAAAGCTATGAATTAACTCATCAATGTCAGTCGCCGTTCGCCAAAACACGGTTACTTGTCCGTGTGCCAATAGCCGTAATTGAACAACTGAATCCCACTCACAAATATCTTGACTTATTTAATAGTACACATTACGATCCAAGCGACACCGATGATTATGTTTACTTACAATTATTTCCCAACTACGACACCGAAAACGATCGCTTAGGTGAAAAAGGATTTCGTAACACTTTTTCACAATCTGTGTTTGCTGTTACCACAACTAGAAGAGGATTTAAGGCAACAATATTAGACCAGCGCAGGTTAATTTTAGATATACTTAGGCGATTAATTGATATTAGTGAAACCAGTGCATATAACAAGTATGTACCGATTAAAGTAATTGACTTTTGTTCTCCAGAGGTGGGGGCAACTTATTCAATTAGATACGGGGCGATCGCTATCGATAACTATCCTTCGATTACGGGCGATGGCTTTTTATCACAATCATGGGAATTCAGTTTTAAAGAAGCGCAATTAAGGATTAACTAATGGGATTTGAGAATGGGAATGATTTGACGGGGACAATTCCAACTCACTTAATTGGTGGGGTAGATACCAGTGGAAAGATAAGGGCGATCGTTCTTACCAATGATGGCTCTCTCAAGACTTCGGGTGAAAGTAGCGTTTCTGGCAATAGTTCCGCCACTTCCAGCAACCAAGAAATGCAAATCATGCGGGAAACGGAGATACGTGATCGCCTTCCTCCTTTAAGTAACGGAAAAATCCCTGTAACTAGCGATGCACTACTTGAAGGGACAGACATTATGGGCGCTGCAATGCCTTCAGGGGGTGCAAGTGGGCGGGGATGGCTATCGGCGATTTGGAAGTTGATTAGCGATCGCTTACCTTCTGCTTTGGTGGGCGATCGCTTGAAAGTTGACTCTGCTCAATCAGGAACTTGGAATGTAAATGTCCTCAGTGCGCCAAGTCCCGCAACTATCTATGGAGCCGGCACACAAAATATTGACACAATATCTATATTAGCCACAGGAGCAACTTATACCGGGGTTTCTCGTAATACTTCTTTCTTG
>NZ_JAIVFV010000165.1 GCF_020829445.1 Nostoc sp. CHAB 5836 | reverse complement strand
ATGGTAAAGACCTATCATTAACGGAATAACAAGGGTTCGGTCTATGTATATACATGGTGAAATTTTGTCCATATTTTTTACTTTATTTTCTTATCCCGGTTTTCTGTTCCATTACTACTCGCCCCCCGAATACTGTAGGGTAAATAGTTGTTTGAGTTTTGGGAAATTTGCACCTTCGACGGGAGCAACGCAACACCACGCGGTAAAATATCCCAGGTAGCGAGCTTTTCGCGGGAATATATTCGACTTTTATCGATGCATGGTAATTCCTCCCCAACCTCTTTAAACCCTTCTACGAAGGAGATGGGGAGCTTTTACGCAGTTTTTGGGAAAATATTTGAAAATTATTTTTGTAGTACGAGGCTACAGAAGCAGGAGCAGGAGCGAAGTGTGCCGTAGGTATCGCTGACATACTTCCAGTCCCCACTGTCAAGCTAACCATTAAGTTAAAATAGGAAGCAGAGCAAATATTGTGTATTATCTACCTTGAAATAGCCTAAATGCTTACATAGTAAACTTATATGGCAAAAGATAGATTTCATAATATTGTCAGAAACGCTTTAGAAAAAGACGGTTGGAATATTACAGCAGACCCCTACGAAATTAATGTCGATGATGTGGATTTTGAGATTGATTTAGCCGCAGAGCAACTTTTAGGAGCAGAGAGAGAAGGACGAAAAATAGCGGTAGAAATTAAAAGTTTTATTAGTCCATCGAATGTTTCCGAATTTCATACTGCCTTGGGACAATTTTTAAATTATCGAGATGCTTTAGATCAAATTGAACCCGATCGCCTACTTTATTTAGCCGTAAGATTGCCTGTTTATGAAACTTTTTTTCAACGAAAATTTATTATATCGGCAGTTGAAAAATATCAATTACGATTGGTGATTTACGATGTAGAGCAGGAGATTATTAGTCAATGGCTGTAGAACAATATCGACAATATATTAAACACCTTCTTTCCGAACGGCAAAAGCGAGCTTCAATGTCACGAAAATATGAAGAGTATGAGGTGCAAACAATTTTTGACGAACAACAAGACCATTATCAATTACTTTACGTCGGTTGGAGAGGAAATAAACGGGATTTTGGTTGCATTTTACATCTTGATATTAAAGATGGGAAAATTTGGATTCAACATGATGGTACTGAAATTGGAATTGCTAATCAATTAGTGGAAATGGGAGTACCTAAGCAAGATATTATTTTGGCGTTTCATGAACCTTATATACGTCAGTTTACTGAGTTTGGCAGTTGAAAAATACAATTATATAATTTAACCTGTACTGTAAAGCGATAACTTCGTTGACCTGAGTCCCAAAGCGACACGCTGCGCGTTTACGCAGTATAGCGAAGCTAACACTAACACATCTCACAAAACTTTGCCCATAGCTTTTTTATTCATTATTTGCTAACCCACAGCAAAATCTGTAAACTGTCTTTTATAAGGTGAATGAAATCCGATAACAATGTCTTGTTTTGGAACTCCCATTAAAACTAGCTCTTCCGCAATATTTATCTCGGTTCCATTCCACTGAATCCAAATTTTTTCATTCTTGATATCAATGTGTATTGAACAACCATACACACGACGTTTATTTTCCCAGCCTACATTAACAAGTTGATAATGGTCGCGTACAGTATCAAATATTTGTTCTACTTCTACATCACCATAAGAAGGTTTATAACTACCATTTTTTGTCAAAACTTGCTGAATGTATTCCCTGTATTTTTCTAACTTATCCATTTTACTATCTCCTCAGTTTCAGTATCGTAAATCACTAGTTTTAATTGAAATTCTTGAATTTGAAGCTGTAGAAATTGAAGCGTAAAAAAATCATTATAGGTTTCTGCATCAACTGCTAAATATAGGTTACGTTCTGGTTCTTTTTCCCTAAGAGCAGTACGATAGTTAAGGAATTGTCCCAAAGCAAGATGAAAATCAGTGATAGCTGATGGATTTAGAAAACTTTTGATTTCAACAGCAATTTTTTCTCCTTCCTTTTCTGCTGCAAGTAACTTCTCTGCTCCCAAATCGATACGCATCTGAACTTGACCAAAATCAATATACAGAGGATCGTTTGTAATATTCCACCCGTCTTTTTCCAAAGCTAATCTCACAATATCGTGAAATTTATCCTTCGCTGACATAACTTAATTTATTCATCTGGGAGTATTACCATTCTACCTCATAGTTAAGGTGTGCAAAGTGCTATTGGCTTATACCCAACTTACCAAGCGATGTCTACGACGGGCTACGCCTACGCACCTCACAAAACCGTACCAATTGCACTTTTAATTCAACCCGCATCGTCAAGCGATCGCACTTTTTGATTCAATCAATATTCACAAGTCTAGTAATAACAAATCAACGCTTGATGTCGTCACATAAATGTCTATCTTCTGGGCGGACATCGGAGTTATTTTCCAGGTAGTCTTGTATCAATCCACACCCCCGCACCAGCAAATTATCTAAATCAAAATTTGACAAAACAGACAAAACAACTGCATTATCTTCAGATACGTAAGAAACCAGAGTTTTGCTATCAGCACTAAATTTGATATCCAAAATGCTGCCCGCATGATCTTTGAGGATTTTGATTTCTCTACGAGTATCTACATCCCAAAGTTTTACTGTATTATCCCAAGATACATAAGCAATAGTTTTGCTATCTGGACTAAAACTGACACCGCTCTCACCGAAATCGTAAGGAGGACTTTCTGGCTTAAAAATGACACCGCTCTCACCGAAATAGTGAGGAGGAATTTTGAAAGATTTGATTTCTTTACCAGTGTTCACATTCCACAGTTTCATAGTACCTTCATCTGATGCGGAAGCAAGTATTTTGCCATCTGGACTAAAACTGAAACCAAAAACTCTACCAGCGTGGCTTTTGAGGATTTTGATTTCTTTACCAGTATCCACGTTCCACAGTTTTACCGTACCAGCAAGTGATGTGGAAGCAAGGATTTTACCATCTGGACTAAAGTCAACATTTGGATAAAAGCCATTACCATCAACTGAGTCTGCACGAGCTAAAAGGTTTTTGATTTTTATGCCAGTATTGACATCCCACAGTGTTATCGTACCGTCACTCGATGCGGAAGCAAGGGTTTTATCATCTGAACTAAAGTCAATATTAACAGAGATTGTATAATCTTTGAATGTTTTGATTTTTTCGCCAGTGCTGACATCCCAGAATGTTATCGTACCATCATCCAATGCTAAAGCAATAGTTTTGCCATCGACACTAAAGCTGATTGCCGTTATAATAACTTGATCTCCAAGAAGAAGGGTTCTGATTTCTTTTCCATTAGAAGTATTCCATAGTTTTACGCTACCCCCAGGTTGAAAGCCATATGCGTTTCCATAAACAATTCCAGCAACAATTTTGTTATCTGAACTAAAACTGAAACTTCTAACGGAAGAAATTTTCGTTTTTGTTCCATCTATATGATCCGTAAAAATGTCATATAATTTCCAATGGAGTATTGTTTTTGCTCTAGTAGTATTTTTTATATTCCAAAGTCTCACAGTATTTTTATCTGATGGAAAAGCAATAGTTCTGCCATCGGGACTAAAACTGATAGGACTAAAGGCGATACTTTCAGTCCGCCAGGTTATGTTGCTTCTCAAAGTACTAACTACATTGCCAGTATTGACATCCCAAAGTTGTATTGTATTGTCACTCGATGCGGAAGCAATAGTTTTGCTATCGGGACTAAAGCTGATGCCCATAATGTAACCTGAATGATTCAAGAAAGTTAGGATTTTACCAGTGGAAACGTCCCTAATCGTTATCTGAGAACCTAATGATAATGCAGAAGCAACAATTTTGCCATCTGGACTAAAGCTTACATACACAACCTGATCTTCTTCTTCAAAGGTTTTAAGTATTCTGCCATTAGAAGTATCCCAAAGTGTCACCTTCTGGTCATCTGATGTGGAAGCAAGAATTTTACCATCTGGACTAAAGCTGACTTGGTTAACACGGTGTCCATGTTCAAGGTCTCTAATTTTCCTACCAGTTGTAGTATCCCAAATTGTCACGAATGGGTAGTGTGATGCAGAAGCAAAAGTTTTACCATTGGGACTAAATTTGACATCATTAAATACGGAATTACCCATAAGAGTTTTAATTTTCCTACCAGTTGTAGTATCCCACAGTGTTATACCATTTCCTGCGAAAGCAAGGGTTCTGCCATCCGGGCTAAAGCTGACGCTACGAACAAAGGATGTTCCAAAGGTTTTGATTTCTTTACCTGTGTTAATATTCCAAAGTTTCACCGTATAGTCGTTGGATGCAGCAAGGATTTTACCGTCAGGACTAAAGCGGACACTATTAACTTCGTCTGTATGACCATGACCTTTAAGGGTTTTTATTGGAAACTCATCTACCACCTGCTGCAATGTGGATACAGCCAGCATTCGATTTTCTGACGTTATCCAAGGTTTCCAAATATTTTTTAGTAGTTTTCCAGCTTTAATAACTTCTGTTAACGCTGCTTCATGGTCATTTTGTGCAAAATATTTTTCTGCGGTAACACTCAATCTACCAATTTCCGCATCAGTCCTACGAATCTCACTCACCCCAGCAAATCCCGAAATCACCACCAAACCACAAACCAACCCAGCAATAATACCCTTCCGCAATCTCTGCTTCTGCTTCCTCTCCCTCTCTCGCAACCCCACACCCTTCTCAATAAACCATCGCTGCGGTTTACTAACTTCCTCCCCCCGCTTCTGCAACCAATCCTCCGCTACAGCCAAAGTCGCACCCCGCAACAAAGCCCCATCATCTTTATTACTCTCCAACCATTGCTGCAAAGCCACCTTCAACCGTTCTTGCCAAACACGAAACTCCCGATTATCATCCATCCACCCCCGCAACCGTCCCCAATTCCGAATCAAAGCCTCATGCACAACCTCCACCGTATCCTCAACCAACTGATTACGGTTCGTCACCAACAAACGCTCATTAGCCAACAACGTCACCAAATCCCAATAATCCCCCACCTCATCACGAGTCGCCAACCTGCGGGTATCCTCCGTACCTTCCCCTGGTTGCACCAACTGAATAAACACCCGTTGCGCTCTTTTTTGTTGCTCCCCACTCAACCCAGCATAAACAACATCTGCATGATTTTTTAAAGCCTGCGTTACTCCACCGATTTCTGTATAAGCTTGATGCGTCAACAATCCCGGACGTTGTTTTCCCCACAATTGCGTCAAAGCAAACTGCTGTAAAGGTAAACTACCCTCCCCCGCACCCACATCATCAATCAACTTATTAACCAAACCCTCCTCCAACTCCACAGAAAACCTTGTCGCAGGTTGAATAATTGCCTTTTCTAATTCGTCACGATTCATCGGTACTAGCAAGGAAGGGGGATAATCTTGTAAAGCCTTGCCCAAAGGTTGGTAAGACATGGCTTTACCTAAAAAATCTGCCCTTAAGGTAATCAGCAAAGTAAACCAAGGGGTATGATTAACAGCATCCAGCAAGCTATCAATAAAAATTTGACGCTCTTGAGCATTTGGGCAAAGGGTGTGAACTTCCTCAAATTGGTCAATAACTAGCAGAAGATGAGTAGGGGATAGGGTGTGAAGAACATCTGCAATAATTTTTTGTAGACCAGATATATCGCGTTTTAAGTCAATTTCTAGCTCTAATTCCTGTCTACGTTGTAAAATTTGAGCATCTGACGAAGTGAGCAATTCCGCCGCTATTCCCCTGAATTCTTCCAAGGCTATAGCCAAAGACTCAAAAGGGTTCTTACCCGGACGAAAAGAAATAATTTGCCATTGGCGATGCTCCAGGAGGGAGCTGCCCATAGAGCGATCGCAGTCCGAACCACCATTATCCCCTACAATATTATTCTGCCGCAGTTGGGGAATTAACCCAGCAAACACCACCGAAGATTTCCCACTACCAGAAGCACCAATTACTGCAACCAAAGGTTTACGGGTAACATCAATTACCAATTGCTCAACAAACGCCTCTCGTCCAAAGAAATTTTCTGCATCTTCTTCCCGAAATGCCATCAAACCCCGATATGGACTGCGAGTAATGCCCAAACTTTGCCATGTTGGCGGCACTTCTAACTGATTTTGGACAATTACAGGTAACCAACTCGCACAGGGAAATTGTGACTCAAGCCTCTGTAATTGTTGTCTTGCATATCCCACAGAAATACACAAGGAACTGCCGCCTGTAAATGATTTTAAAAAATGCTTTAAAAACTCCTGTGCAACTTTATCGGGAACAGGTTCGCGCATGACAATTACTTGCGGAATCTGCAAACTTTCTAACTCTCTTGCGATTCCCAAACCATCACAAGAATTAAAAATTGCTAATTGCAATCTTTTGGCGATCGCTGGAAGCAGGGTATCTCTCAATTCTGCCATCGTTAAACTATCATGATGATTGAGAAATATTCGCCCCTGTGTCCCCTGGGTTTGAGAATGTCCGGAGAAAAACAACATATCCCAACCAATTTCATCTTGTAAATAATTATTTAGTTCCTGCTGCAATGGCTCTACAATGGTGACTATTTCCGCATCACCACAATATTTTTGTAGTAGTTGTTCATCCGCTTTAACATTTATTTCCGTACTATCACCCAGAATAATTAAAATTCTAATCTTTTCTCTAAATGGTCGTTCTCTGCGTTCAGCATCCGGCGCACTTAAAGCAACTTCTAAGGGTGTAATACGGAAATAAGGTATAGCATAAAACCCATTCCATAAATGCCAAGGTAGTTTACGTAGTTCTTGACAATCTGTACTAAGAATTACCCTAATTTCATCTTCCCTATCCCAATCTTGTCGATATAGGCAATTTTTGATATGATTAAAAGATTGTGATTGTAACCATGAATTAAAAGAATTAAGTAAGCTTTGCGATCGCTCATCGCATTTTTGTTTCAAATCATCAATATTTACATTCCTAGCGCCAAGTTTTTTAATCCGAGTTTGTCCATCCAAACTGCGGTAAATATCACGCCAATTTTGAAAACATTGAATAATCTCAAGAGCTTGAGGTAGTTCTCCCCTGATTCTAAAGTCAGGACGTTTTCCCTCTTCGCCCACTTCTAAAGTTACTTTATATCCTTTAGAAAACTCACCATCAAATTGAAGGATAACTAACTTTTTCATAGTCGATGCAAACAGATTGACTTTTTTGGATTAATGGGTTGAAAAGAAACGCAGAAATTATTGGTATTTTATTACATAAGCAGTCAAATCTGACTTTTGATTCTTCTGAAGGGACATGATGATTTTGCTCCCAGATACTTCAAATTCTTATACGCATAAGGTGGGGAGTTTTTACGCATGGTGATGATTTTGAGCAGAACTTTTCACAGATATTGGAGAACCTGATAATCTGCAAAGGAGGACAACTTCCACGCTAACGAAGCAGGGCGGCCGCATCTTGTCAATAAGACTATTAGGCATAGCACCGAGATTCGTGTAAAAACCTGCAAGATGACCTGGAAAGGCTTGATTTTGGGTTGTAAATAACGACTTTTTAACTCTCCTGTAGCAATTTTTCAAACCTAGACAGGATAAGAGTTTTCAGACCATCTTGCCGGAAAAAACACATATCTCGGCTCAATGCCAATTTAATGCGTTTTTCAGCACCATAGATTTGATCTACTGAACCCTTAACAGCTTTCCTAAGCCAGCGTTGCCAATCCGTTTCAATATCGCCACTATCAGTTAGCTTAATATCTTTGACACTAATAATAATGATATCTGGTTCACACACAACAAGAATATCACATAGCTCTTTGGAATTCTTACCTGTAGGATTTGCATAGCTCCATAGAGAAAGAAAGGATTTATTGCAGACTTGGTAAACAAATTCTTCTGAATCATTAACAGGTTTATTCATGTTATTAACTAAGTAGAATAAATTACTCTACTTTATCTTTAGTATAAACTCCTTGGCAATTGCCTACAATAATATACTGCGAATTAAAAATTAAACTATGATTTCAGGTTTATTTGTTGCATCAATCTCTAATTTCCGACTCCAGAACCTTCAAGAATTTCTCTTCCAAAACTGTCAAATAAGCGCGATTCAGCTTCCCCAACAACTCCAAAAACTTCTGGATGTATTACTGCAAGGTATATTAATATACTGAACAGTCAACTGATGATCACAAACGAGCGATCGCCAAAGAAGCAATGCCAGCTATCTGCATCTTTCATCTTCTGAGGTTTTATTTGGTTTTGTTCATTTCTAGCCAGTTGCAGAGCGGGAGCTCGTGAAGACGATGGGATATAACTTTTATATCGTCTAAATTAAGAAGTTCTGTTAAAATTTTAATATCTTTTTTGCTAGCCATAACTGTAAATTTACATAAAAATGTTCTGAGTCATATTTACAGTTAACAATAAATATTCCTTACGTGTCAATTACCACAATACTTGTATCAAATTTTTGATACATTTTTTGATAGTTGTTACTAATAATTTGGCATAACAAGTACTGAAGAACCGCAATTCATTAATCAGCGGCGTGTTTAAATCTGCCATCAATTTCCAGAGTTGCTTGCGGTTGGAGTTAAATTATTCTCATAATAAAAGTGCAATCTCTCACGCCCTTACCCATGAACGAACAGCGTCAGCAGGCATATTTCCAATTATTAATGGAGCTACAACAAGCAACCATAGAAAGTAGGGGTGACGTGCAGGTAGTTTACCCCTTGCTGTCAAAGAATACAGACAAACTCGACGGGGTGTTACCAGAAATACTACGCCAGTGGGGGACAAATACACTGGGGGAAGCAAAAGCAGATGAGGCGAAATCCCTAGCAGCAGTTATTGTCCTTTTTAGTAAAAGAATTAGTGAATTCCCCTTAGGTAACAAAGCCAGCAATATGGAAATTGCCATCACTGGTTATGAAGTCGCGCTGACAGTCTACACCCAGCAAGCTTTTCCTCAAGATTGGGCGATGACGCAAAATAATCTCAGTGTTGCTTACCTTGAAAGAATCAGAGGAGAGCGGGCTGAAAATTTAGAGCAGGCGATCACTTGTTGCCATTCTGCTCTGAAAGTTTATACTTTTGACGCTTTTCTCTATGAATGGGCAGCGACGCAAAATAATCTCGGTAAAGCTTTCCGTATGAGAATAAGAGGTGAGCGAGCTGAAAATTTAGAGCAGGCGATCGCTTGTTGCCATTCTGCTCTGAAAGTCAGGACTTACGATGCTTTTTCTTATGAATGGGCAACGACGCAAAATAATCTCGGTGAGGCTTACCTTTACAAAATCAGAGGAGAGCGGGCTGAGAATTTAGAACTAGCGATCACCGCTTGCCAAGAAGCACTCAAAGTTTATACGTTTGACGCTTTTCCCTATGAATGGGCAGCGACGCAAACTAATCTTGGTGAAGCTTTCCGTAACAGAATCAGAGGTGAGCGAGCCGAGAATTTAGAACGAGCGATCGCTGCTTATGAGGAAGCACTCAAAGTTTATACGTTTGACGCTTTTCCTTATGAATGGGCAAGCACGAAAAATCTTCTTGGCAATGTTTATTTGGAAAGATTCACAGGAGAGCGAGCCGAGAATTTAGAACGAGCAATCGATGCTTATGAGGAAGCATTGCGAGTTAGGAAGTTTGATGCTTTTCGTGTTGATTGGGCAATGACGCAAATGAATCTTGCCAGTGCTTATATTTACAGAATCAGAGGTGATCGGGCAGATAATTTAGAACGAGCGCTCGCTGCTTATGAGGAAGCACTCAAAGTTTATACGTTTGAGGCTTTTCCTGTTGATTGGGCAATGACGCAGAATAATCTTGGCGAAGCTTACCGTCATAGAATTAAAGGCGAGCGGTCAAACAATTTAGAAATGGCGATAACTGCTTACCAAAAAGCATTTATAGTCAGGACTTACGACGCTTTCCCTTATGATTGGGCAGCTACGCAAAATAATCTCGGTAATGCTTACTCAATCAGAATTATAGGAGAGCGAGCCGAGAATTTAGAACAAGCGATTGCGGCTTATCAAGAAGCAGTCAAAATTTATACGTTTAACGCTTTTCCTTATGAATGGGCAAGAATACAATTGAATATTGGTGAAGCTTACCGTAACGGAATCAGAGGGGGAGGGGCTGAGAATTTAGAACAAGCGATCACTGCTTATGAGGAAGCACTCAAAATTTATACGTTTGACGCTTTTCCTTATGAGTGGGCAATGACGCAGAATAATCTCGGCAATGCTTACACTAATGGAATGAGCGAGGATGTGGCTAAGAATTTAGAGCAGGCGATCGCAGCTTATACTGCTGCTCTGACTGTCAGAACCCGCGAAGCCTTTCCCCAACACTATGCAGAGACTTTAGTGAACCTAGGTATGGCTTACCAAAATGCAAACCAGTTTACCTCCGCTTACACTACTTTTGCATCTGCTATTGCCACAGTACAATCTTTGCGAGAAGAAATAGTTTCTGGGGAGGAAAGCAAACGCAAGCAAGCGGAAGAATGGAACAGACTTTATAGCCGCATGGTAGAAGTTTGCATAGAATTAAGCAACATTACAGAAGCAATTGAATATGTTGAACGTAGTAAAACCCGCAATTTAGTTGAACAAATCCTCGAACGTGACTCTAAAAGCATCTTCCCTCCGGATGTTGTTACTCAATTAGAAACATACAGGGATGAAATAACCATAGGACAATACCAAATCCAAAATGGTAAAGCTGAAAATCCAACAGTCTTAGCAAAACATCTCCAAGAATTGCGACAGCAGCGTAATGAATTGCAAAACCGCTATTTACCCGTTGGTTATAATTTCAAATTTGACCCCTTCCACGCTACTTTGGATGAGCGTACAGCCATTATCGAGTGGTATCTTCTCAACGATAAGATTCTAGCATTTATTATCAAACCTAGAGGAGAGCTAACAGTTTGGCAATCCCAACCAGAAGATCGAGAAGCTTTAGAAAATTGGTTAAATCAATATTTGCAGAACTACTACAATCAAAAACACCAGTGGCAGAATAATTTAGGGAAAGAACTCAAAAAATTAGCTTCGATTCTGCACATTGATGAAATACTAACCCAGATACCAAGCCACTGCGACCAAGTCATCCTAATTCCCCATTGGTTTCTGCACTTATTCCCCCTTCATGCACTCCCGGTAAGTCAAAATTCTGTAAATTCGCGTTGTCTTCTGGATTTATTCCCTCGTGGTGTGGGTTATGTACCCAGTTGTCAACTACTGCAACAAGTGCAAATGCGACAACGTCCTGATTTTCAATCCCTGTTTGCGATTCAAAACCCCACAGAAGACCTGAATTACACCGATTTAGAAGTACAAGTTATTCAAAGCTACTTTAACTCTAATACTTCCAACGTCCTGAAAACAACAGCAGCGACACTCACAGCAATTAATAATACTGACTTAAACACTTACCACTGCGCCCACTTTAGCTGTCACGGGTATTTTAACTTAAGCAATCCCGGTAAATCAGCACTAATTTTAGCAAATGCACCCGTTGCTGACGCACCGACAAAACCGGACTCTGAACGTTATCTAAATTTGCGATTGGGTGAAACCCATGATTTAGACAAATGCCTTACCTTAGATAAAATCTTCAGTCTCAAATTAGAAAAATGTCGCCTCGTCACTCTTTCCGCGTGCGAAACTGGATTGATTGATTTTCGCAATACCAGCGACGAATACATTGGTTTACCTAGTGGTTTTCTATTAGCAGGTAGTCCCAGTGTCGTTAGTTCCCTCTGGAGAGTAAATGACCTTTCTACCAGCTTTTTGATGATTAAATTCTACGAAAACTTAGCCAAACTTTATAAATTGGAAGCTGGAGATGTTGCCATAGCCCTTAAAAATTCTCAAAAATGGCTGCGAAATCTGACTATTGAGGAATTACAGATATTTAAAGAAGAACACAAACCTGAAATTAAAACAGTCCTTGCTCAATTGAGAAAAGGACAACGAAAAAGAGTTAAGGAATCTTGGAAACTAATCAACCAACGTCAACCCCTACCGTTTGCAAATCCTTACTACTGGGCTGGATTTACGGCTTCTGGACTTTAAGCACCAGATTCCGGTACGTTACAAAACCTTTTCGCACTCAATTTAAACACGCATATACTAATTGCAGTTGCTATACCAGGAGGAATGGAAGCACCAATAGCGATCGCTTCAATTGCTGGAGCAAGCAATCCAGATTCCAAGGCTTCCCTAACTTCATCCTGACAGACAAATTGACGGCATCTTTCCAACCAATCATTTAACGATTTATCTTCTTCCTGTGCAGTTTCCCGCATAGCCAGCAGTGGAACAGCATCGTCCAAATAACCTTCACATTCTTCTATCGTATCCAAGGCTACTAAAGCCTGGGGTTTATCCGCCAACTGGCTGCGAAACTGACTAATTTCTTCTGGTGTAACAGTAATCATTTAATAGTTTTTAATCAGTAAATAAATACACAAAGCCTTGGGTAATTATACATCTAACACAGAATTTAGAGATTTAGCGCTGACACGATATCAACGAGTAGAGGTAATTTTGGTGTGCGCTCGCGTAGGCGGACACTCCGTGCCATCGCGCAAATTTTTTGGACAACTAGAACAATTCACCTGGAAAATTGGGTAATTTCACGCCTTTTTCTGGTATTTATACTAGGTCAGAGGACTAATTAATAGGCTGGAGGTCAAGCATTTTCAGATTCCAGTTCCGCTTGTACTAGCTCATCAAAAGTACACTTGTACACCTGCATGAGTTTTTGAAGTCCTACAGGGGTCATGCGAGGAGCTGTTTTCAGTTGATCCCAATTCCGAACCGTAGAGACGGCTACGCCAAGCTCTACGGCTATTTCTTCTGCTCTTTTACCTGCTCTTAGCCTTAGTTCTTTCATATTCATACCAATAGATTACACCATTAATATAGTACAACTAGCTGGTACTACACACTTGACAAGTACCAGTTAATTAGTAATAATAAATATAGAGAGAGCGCCCGGACTGGTAATCTAGAGCGCTTTCTCTGTCCCTAATAATAAGGAAACTTTATCATGACACATCGAACCTACACACAGCAAGCTCTTCGACGCTACACCCTCCCGCGCCTGAAAACGATCGCCGCCGAACTCGGCATAACACCCACCGGGGACAAGAGAGGTAGTGAAACGTGGATAAACGCAATCATCGCTCACCAATCCGCCCACCCTGAAAAATTCATCACCCCAGCGAACATAGCACTGACACCCATAGAAATCAGCTTTTACGACCACGAATACTACGCTGGGGATAAGTTGATCGCTGCAATCCATTACGACGACGACCTAACGCGACCTTGGGTCGTAATGGTGAACAGCAAAGAAATCCACCGTGCTTCTACGAACATACTTTGTCACCATTACATCTGCTCACACTACAAAGACGGCACACTACCAGTACAAGAGCAAAACGCTACAGACACACCTTCCCCTGCTGAGAACGCAATCATGGCGGAGATTTTCAACGAGTGCCATTCGTACGGGTTTGAAATTCTCAATGATGGGATTTACAACAACGCTGACTTTTCGGAACTGCTAGACCGACCGTTTGATGAATTGACAATCGAAGAATGGCAACGGTTACGGGAGTATGAGCCAGTTGCAGAAAGTCGGGAGTTAGTGAGGGTGTAATTATTCTCATTCTAGGCGATTGCTTGACAACTGCGAAAGCGAACGCTCGCCTTCGGCATCGCCTCTAAGCATATCTTCACCAATCTCAATTCATCTAAGACATTATGAAACCAACGATTGAAGATTTGTCCAAGCGCACGACACTAAATGCTTCGGAGCTAACTGAATTGATTGAAAGGAATTTTGGTGAACGCTCAGGTCTTGAGCAAATCACAAAAAACACAAAAATAGAGGAATTTCCCGAACATTTACAAGGTCAAATTGGGATTACTGCATGGGCATTTACTGAAGAATCAAATCAGCCAAACAAAAAGAAATGATACAGGAGCAGATACCCGCACTTTTATCGTGATTCTTTTCTGACTCCTGAATTCTCGCACAGACAAGAGTGATCGCTCGACTTAAATAATTCGTAATTCGTAATACCTCGACTTACTTCGACTAGCAAGAGTACAAGTCGCTCGGCACAAGGAAAGTAATTCGTAATTAAAGACATTTTCCGACGGGGATTTAAACCCCGACTGAAACTGACCGGAGGCGGAGTGGCTCCGACTCCGCGCTACGTGTAATGGTTGGGGTCTTAAACCCTTTTATTTACGATCAAACAAACACAGCGATCACTCATCAACTACTCGCTTATTCAACTTTTTCCCCATTAAATCAATGCAACCCACAATTACGATACCCAAACACTGGGAATATCCCCGCTTTGCTCTGGAACAACGTACACAACAGGGCATCATTCTGGGGCTTCACTACTACCCAATGGACAATTCGCAATTCGCAATTCGCAATTATCTTTAACTGCGAATTGCGAACTGCGAATTGATAATTGTTTTGGGTGGCGCTATGCGCTGATGTCGCGGAATAATTCTGACGAATTATTCCACTTTGAAGAAAATCAAATCCAACTGCTCTCCCCACAGGAATTAGTCTCACAAATCACCGCAGAGATTGAGTTTTACCAACGTCAAATTGTCATTCTCCAACAACAGTTAGGTGCAACCAATGGCTAAAGAAGTAAACAATAACTTTGACCGTAGAGCGAATCACCTGCTGCGTTTACTTCAACTTTGTGGTGGTTGCGTTCCTCTGCACTCTCTTCAATTCCAAGTCTCAAACTCAGTCATTCAAACACTGCTGGATAAAGAACTGGTGCAAGTGCAGAACACGGGATGCGGTTTTCTGTTGGAGATTGCAGAGGATTGTTAATCCCAAAGGAAAAAATCATGAAACTTTACACCAAAACTATTCCACAAATATTACCCGATTGGGTAACTGCTGTTACGAAAAGCACAGATTTATTTGAGATTGAAATTAACGATGAACATCCTAGTTTTCAATCACTACTTGAAGAGTTAACCACAGAAATTGAACCAGGAACTATCGGGGTGAAAGCCAGAGATTTCTGTTCCAGACTCGGCTTTGAAATGTCTAATTCCAATCTCAGCCAATTACTTGAACAAGCTCAAACCCTGATATCTCTTATTGCTTGGCATTCAGACTACAAGCAACTACTAGAAACAGGGTATCAACCAGATTTAAACATTGCTGATGCTCAAACTGCGCTCACCTATTTGCAATGGGAGTTAGAGCAGAATCGAGAAACTTCTGATTAATACAAAAGCGTTCACCTGAATGAATGCC
>NZ_JAIVFV010000164.1 GCF_020829445.1 Nostoc sp. CHAB 5836 | reverse complement strand
TTTAAGTAAAGATTATGAAAGATTACCCCAAACCTCGGAGACATTTATCTATATTGCGATGATTCGGATTATGGTCAGACGATTGGCATGATTTTTGACTGGTTTTGACTTTTAAAACATCCTCTGAAGCCCTTACTACAAACTAGAAGCTTTTATTTTTTGTGACACTTGCGTAAGTCCTAATAGATAAGGAAACGAACCTCCATCGCGCAGCGTCTCGTAAGAGTTGGACGCAAAGATAAGAAACAAAAAAGATATATAAGTACGTTGGTGCGAAAAAACGTTACGGCTTACGCCTAACACACCCTACAAATACTTAGATTTTTTCATCAATCAAATATGATTCCTATATATCTAGCACCAGGCGACTATAAGTCCCAGCTACAGGAGACTTTACCCACCTCCGTGGGTTAAAAACCTTTGATTTTATTTTAGTCCACGGAGGTGGACTTCGTTTGTATAGCCGCGATTTCTAATCGCCAGGACTAGGTGCAATATGTGAGACTACCTTTGATCAGGCAAAAGTTAATTGACTAATACGCTTCAAAATCTTGAGTACATTATATAACTCATTCCCACGATTACGGACATCAAAAATATCTGAAGTGGCATAGCGAGGAGGATGACCTTTGAGCAGTTTAATGAACATAAAACTCCCACCAGAAGTAATCATGCCAAATACTATATCTTGTGATTGGGGAGCAGCCAGTATATATGCCAGAATTTGGTCAAGTCCTGCTTCTACAGAATAAGCAACCTGTTTTGACTCAATAACTGTTACCCAGAATTTTTGATTTAGAAGTAAGAAGTCAATTCGTCCTTTGATGATAGTTTGCTTGTCTGGTGTTTCAATCTCGATAGATTTCTCTAATTTGAGGTGAAAAGGAGGTAAATAAAACTTACCAATGAATAGCAATGGCGATAAAACAATCGTGTTAACTGTATTTTCTAATAAAGGCGGATAGTTTCGTAAATTTATGTAACCTGCCTTTATTTGATCCAATAGCTGCTTTTCTAAGCTTGTCAGTTCTGGTAGATCATCTTGCCACTCTCGAAAGAATTCTTCCGAATCAACTAACTCTAATCCATAAAGCAATATGAGTTGCTCAAGTGTGACGTTTTCCGCAGCAAGAGTTTCAACCATAATGTTAATCAAGTCGTAGAAAAATCTACCAGTTTAGTAATTCTCGCCTTCAGGTAGGGTGAGGATTTCAACGCCATCTTCAGTTACAGCTAAGGTATGCTCACATTGAGCAGAAAGTTTGCGATCGCGCGTTACCGCAGTCCATTTATCGCCCAGAACTTCGACTTCGTAAGTGCCTTCGTTAATCATTGGCTCAATGGTAAAAACCATCCCTGGTCTGAGGCGCTTGCCCTTACCGCGTGTGCCATAGTGGGGAATATCCGGCGCAGTATGAAAAATGTTACTGATGCCGTGTCCAACGAAATCTCGCACTACAGAAAAGCCTTGTGCTTCAGCATACTCTTGAATGGCTGCACCAATGTCGCCAATGCGTGCCCCAGGTTTAACTTCAGCAATACCCAAACGCAAACATTCCTCTGTCACCTCTACCAGCTTTCTCGTTGTTGGCGAAGGAGTACCGACAAAGAATGTCTTAGATGTATCGCCGTGATAACCCTCAACAATCGGCGTTACATCAATATTAATAATGTCACCATCCTTGAGAATTTCCTTGGCATTGGGAATGCCGTGACAAATTACCTCATTTACACTGGTGCAAATTGATTTAGGATAGCCCTTATAACCAAGGGGTGCGCTTTTTGCTCCATGCGCTTGCGTCCAACGTTCGGCTTCATCATTTAGTTGAAGAGTGCTAACCCCTGGCTTCACAAACGGTTCGATATGCTGGAGAAGTTTCGCTGCTAAACGCCCAGCTTGACGCATTTTCTCTAATTCTCGCTGGGATAAAATCACAATTAATTCGGTTTTCATCAACTTTTATCTAAAGTATCTTTTATAAATATAGTTAACCCTGTCTGTGCAGCTCTTTGTGCAGCATCAGCAACCTTTAGGGTATATAAGCTCTCCTCTGGGGTAACATATAAAGGAGTGCCATCAAAAAGATGGTCTAACACTATACTCGTGTCTTTGGCGAACAAACCCCGGCGAGGGCCAACCTCTATAGGTGTTGTTTCCCCTGACTGGATGAAAATTCCGGTATCGCCATCAAAAATTAAACCACCTTTTTCCCCGTGAACTTCAAACTTGCGTTCTGATTGCCAAATAGTTTCGCCTTTGCCATACACTACTTGGGCTAAAAGTCCACTATTAAAGCAGAGTTGACTAGTGCAGAAACAAGTTTGGTAATATTCCGGTTCTATTTCCCAATATCGCTGGTGACAGTTAACAGTCAATACTTTACCAAATAAATCGGTGAGACGATGTAGGCGAGACAGCGCACCAATTAAGGGAAAACCGAACAACTCGTGGTTATAAGTCCATTTGCGGGGTGCAGGATTTTGGGGATTGATGGTGCTGTAGCGAACATAAAATACCTCACCAATTTTGGCTAAGTTTTGCTTCAATGCTTGATGCAAACCACCCAAAAGTTCTAGGTGTTCCACGTGGAGGAGTTTTTGTTGTGCTTTGGCTAAGGCAATTAGTTCTTCAGCTTCGACTACATCCAACGAAAGAGGATACTCGACAATCACATTTTTGCCATTGGTCAGTGCTGCACGAGCGATCGCACCATGATCTCGATTAATAGTACAGATCACTACTAAGTCTATATCTTCACGCTCTACCAGATCTTGCCAAGAACTTAACGCTTCAATCTGGTACTCTCTGGCAAAGTTTTCTGTTTTCTCTGTTGTATGACCAACAACTGCGACTAAATGCGATCGCATTTGCTCATTATGGAGCAATGCCTCAGCTCGAAACTTTGCCGCATACCCAGTACCTACCAAACCTACACGCACTTTTGCTTGTTCCAAAGCTGCCTCTGAATTATACATCAATACAGTTCAGTTAAGCATTTTCTCCTTCTCTTTCTCTCTTTTCTCTGCGTTCTCTGCGCCTCTGTGGTTCGTAAAAAAAACAGTTTCAGTCTTAAGTCAACCGTATTGAATTATACATGATCCTCAATAGCTCTGTTTTTGATTCTCCCACGCTGATAGTGGTGATCATGGATTATTGTCTGTTGTATCCCGCAAAAAATTAAGGAATCATCGCCACCTTAATTACTTTACGCGCCTTCATTTCACAAAACACCTGTTCTAAATCTTTTAATGGCCGCTGTTCACTAATAAGTAACTCAAAGGGAATTTTGCGACTAGCTAACAGTGATAAGGCCGAGCGCACATACTCTGGTGTATTATGAAACACGCCTTTGAGGGTAAGTTCGCTATAGTGTAGCTGTTCTGTGTTGACGGTAATGCTGGTATACCGTGGACATCCACCGAATAAGTTGACTGTTGCACCAGGACGGGCGCAGGCGATCGCAGTTTCCCAAACACTTGGTACACCAGTGGCTTCAATTACTATATCTGCACCCCATCCTTGGGTAAGTTCTTTCACCAGACTGGGAATATCCGGGATTTGATGATAATTAAAGGTCTGGGCTGCACCCAATTTCTGACCAATTGCTAACCTGTGGTTATTACCTCCCCACAACAACACTTCAGCTTTCCCACTCAACGCCGCCACAAACATCAGCCCGATCGCCCCATCTCCTAAGATGACTACTTGATCTTTAACTTTGACGTTAGAACGGGCTACACCATGTAACACACAAGCTAAAGGTTCCGTCATCGCTGCCAATTCCCACGGCAATTCATCAGGAATCTGCAACAAATTATGCTGTACGATCGGTGCAGGAATTTTCAAGTATTCGGCAAAAGTTCCATTATTCCATGTCATATTCGGACATAACGAATACTCTTGACGTTGACAAAAAAAGCATTCCATGCATGGTGCAGAATTATTAGCGACAACGCGATCGCCTACTTGCCAACTAGTCACCCCCGCACCCAAGGCAACAATTTGTCCAGCACCTTCGTGACCAAACAGTGTCGGCGGCTTCAGCATTTTGACATGACCACCACGCCGCCAGACTTTCAAATCTGTACCACAAGTTGTTGCTGCCCCCACTTGGATGACAACTTCGCCAGCCGCAGGAGTGGGGTCAGGAACTTCCTCTAGGCGTAAATCTTCTTGCCCATGAAGTAACGCTGCTAACAAAACTTTAAACCTATCAATTAGCTCCATCCGATTTTACCAGTTGAGCCTAGTTGATAGGTTTAAAGTAAATTAACGCGATGTGCAACTTCTCCTTAGAACCCCACTTCCATTCCTCTCACCACAGGGAGGAAGGCTTTAAATCAGTGAACAGTTAACAGTTATCAGTTATCAGTTGTCACAGTAACAGTGCGGGGATTTGACCACGACACCAAACACGCCATCTTAACTGATAACTGTTGATTTTTACTCCCCTTCCCTTGTAGGGAAGGGGTTGGGGGTTAGGTTTGAGAGAAAGTTGCACACGGCGTTAAATTAGTCTTGATTTATAGTCGGATTTTATTAATGGAAAATGGCGAAAATCAAGCTACCAGTTTAAAACTGGCAAAAGCCTTGATATACAAAACTTTTGAATGGGTGAATGGGTGACTTCCGCCTTGCGGTACTAGGTATTCACTGCTGGCTGGGGAAGCACTCCGGTGTTCCGGGTTTCCACATTAGGCAGGCGAGTAACAGTTAATAGCGGTACTTCTTGTCGGCACGACAGGCAAAACCAATATAGTTCACCGTGACGAGCATGACGCAGGAGGGAACCACCGCAACATGGGCAGGTGTTGGCTCTTGTACTCATACCAATGTCCTCCTTGAAAAAAAAGTTGTTGTTTTAAGCTAGGTAAAAAAAGCAATTGATTAAAGTAATTCGCAATGACGTTCGCAAGTCCGCAAACGCAATTACGTTTTGTAACGAGGATTTTAATTAGGCGTTCAATTCGTGCTGCCATTTTTAGGCAGGACAATTAAATCCCCAAACTTTGTTAAAACTGGGTTTTGGTAGCATGAATGCGACCATTCGATTCTATGCGGTCTTTAATAATTTGTCTGTAAACAGCTTCATATCCGTTAACCATTTGGCTAACGCTAAAGTTGTTTTGCACGTATTCTCGACAGGTTAGACGATTAAGTTCCAAAGCTGGTGGAATCATTGTCGCCATTTCTGCGTAGCTATTGCAGGTAAAACCTGTTTTACCGTGGACAATCACTTCAGGTACAGAGCCGAAATTCATGGCAATCACTGGTGTACCAGTTGCCATTGATTCAATCATTACTAACCCAAAAGGTTCTTGCCAGTTAATGGGGAAAAGAGTTATGGCAGCATTGCCCAGAAGTTCAGTTTTTTCAGCGTGGTTAATTTCGCCGAGATATTCGATTTGCTGACCGTCTATGTGGGGGGCAATCTCTTGTTCAAAAAACTTAGAGTCTGCGACATCAACCTTCCCTGCCATCTTCAAGGGCCAACCACTCTGTTTTGCAATGGCGATCGCATATTGCGGCCCCTTTTCGGGGGAAAAACGGCCTAAAAATGCTAAATATGGAGGTTTTGATGGTTGAGCTACGAATGGGTAATCTTCTAGCTCAATTCCGTTATAAACCGTGCCAATATAATTGAGATCGATTTGACGCTGCGAATTACTAATGCTAACGTATGGTTGCTTTTGGTGGTAACTAAAAGCGTGACGGTTATCTGTTGTAAAATTATTGTGCAGGGTATGGACTGTAGAAGTTGCTGTTATCAAACTCGCTAAAGGTAGTGCCGAAATCCCTACATGAGAATGGATGATATCGAATTGGGCAGCACCTTGGTAAACTTGGCTAAGTTCTAACATTTCATACACTGCATACTCTTTCACATTTGAGTCTAAGCGCAATGCACGCGGATAAACTGCTTCTAAACGAGCCAAAGTTTGAGAATCGCCAGAGGCAAATAAAGTTACCTCATGACCGCGACGAACAAGTTCATCAGTCAAGCGACTCACTACCAATTCTATCCCTCCATAATTCGGAGGCGGAACCCTTTCCCATAAGGGGGCGACTTGAGCGATTTTCATAAGTTTTTTCGGTTCAGTCTCTGAAATTGTCCTCAAAATAATGAGTTGCATCATTATTGTATGAGTAAAGAGCATTTGTACTGACTCTTTGGACATTTAAATTAACCTAACAGGCTACCAAAAGCGCAATAAAGGTTAACCGTACCGCAATTATTTTACCGAAAAATCTAACGGACTATCGGCAAAAGTCAACTCTGAGCGACATTTCTAATCTATAGCTAATATCTTACTTGTTGCATCTGTCTTGGGGATCATAAAAAGGTAAAATGTTTTGTAGCATAACTTACAAACTTAGATATTTTGTAGCTGACAATACTAAAATATTCAGTGGGATCAACTTATTAGAGCTTCATTTAAACGTAATTGCAAAATGAACATATATTATAAATATTAAGTAATTGTACAAAAATTACATAATTTGTAATTAGTAATTGAAAAAAAATCTGATAAGTAACTAATGAAAATCGCTACTTGGAACGTCAACTCAATTCGCACTCGCCTTGAACAAGTTACCAATTGGCTAACCCTGAATCCTGTTGATGTTCTCTGCTTGCAAGAAACCAAAGTTGCGGATGCCGAATTTCCGCGATCGCCTTTTGAGCAATTAGGCTATAACCTTTATATATCAGGACAAAAATCTTATAACGGCGTAGCCCTGATTAGCCACCAGCCACTCTTAGACGTAAGTAGCGGGTTTAGAGCGATTTTGCCGGATTTACACCACGAATGGGACGAGCAAAAGCGGGTGATTACAGGTGTAATTGATGGTATTCGGATTGTAAACTTATATGTTCCCAATGGTGCAGCAGTCGGAACTGAGAAATACGACTACAAACTGCACTGGTTGACAGCGCTACACGAGTATTTGCGGTTGCTTGTGCTGTCGGAACCGGCAATTTGTGTCTGCGGTGACTTCAACATCGCGCTGGAAGATAAGGATATTCACGAGCAAGTGAGTACAGAAAATCACATTATGGCAACCGAAACAGAGCGCCAAGCCTTAAGGGATATTTTGACACTGGGATTTGCTGATGCTTTTCGCAAATTCAACACAGAAGGTGGAAACTATAGCTGGTGGGATTATCGCGCCGCCGCCTTCCGTCGCAACTTAGGTTGGCGAATTGACCATCACTATCTCACACCTACACTGTATGAGCGTGCTAAAAGTTGCATCATTGATGTCGCACCCAGAAAATTAACCCAACCCAGCGACCATACGCCGGTAATTGTGGAATTGTGAACTACTCCCCCGTAATACGGACGTAGCTCTCGCAATTCATCGGGAGGGCATGGGTCAATACGGTTCACTTAAGGCTGAAACTCTTTTTTTTACGAACCACAGAGGCGCAGAGGGCACAGAGAGAAGAGAGAAAGAGAGGGAAGAAATGCTTAACTGAACTGTGTTGGGGCATGGGTTACTCTCCTTTAGCACTCCCCTCATCCCCCACTCTCTATCAATTTAATGGATAATATATGTCCTCAGAAGTGGGATTGAGATAAGGACGCTGCAAATCTATTAAGTGTCGCGCAAAGTGTTGGTCAATCGTCCTCATCCGTTCCTCCATCGCATTTTTACCTTTTAGCCAAGCTTCTACCAAAGCATTAGCGACGATTTGACAACGGTTGATCCCAAAACTTTCTTGTGCTGCAAATTTTTGGGTTGGTTCTTCAGCTAAACCTAATCCTGGTGCTAAAAATTTGGTAAACAAAGGAATTTCGGGCTGGAAATGGGATTGATTTTCTATATAAACAGCCTGAAGGATGGTGCGAATTGCTAGATAGTCGGAGAGTTCAAAGTAGAGTAGCCCCGAATCATAGCGTTCGTATGCAGAAGGATTGTGGAGAACCTCAAAGGTAAAGGGAATTGAAGCTGCGTTTAATTGCAGAGTCAAGCTTTCCATGAGAGCGATCGCGCCAGATGCTGTAAAGTTAAAGTAAATTCGCCCTGCTCCTAAATCAGCATCGGGGTTGCTCTGGCGTTCCTGTCCGACATTGCTAACTGCCAAGTAAGAGCCGTTTTGCAGTCGATTTTTGGGCATCCAGATTGCTACCATATCACCCACTTTGGTAGATTTTTTACTGGATTGTAGATGGCAGTCTGGCTCAACATAAAGTGTTAAACCGCCTTTAGTTACCGCCATAGTACCATCAGGTTCTTTTCGCAACACCTCCCATCTAGGGTCAAAGTAACCTATGCCGTGATTACTGGCGTGCAATTGCTCGTAAAAGTCCCAATCAATCTCCAAAATGGAATTATTTGCTAAATTATGCTTTGATGGGCAATTAGTACTATCAGTATTGACTGCCAAAGTACTTTGCAGGGAGCCATTGTAATAGATTCCATAGAGAAAGTTCCGCAGTAGTAAAGTTAGATACTTCTGTTGTAAATCTATGGAATTTTGCTGAAATCTGTCGGCTATTTTACTTGGTAGAGCAAAGGGTTGATAATTGGGATGGTAAATACAAAAATTGGACTCAATCTGAATATTCTGAGCAATGTCAAATAGAGAAGTTAGCGGTTGATTGATAGAGTAATTTAGCATTAATCCATTCAAAAATAAAACTGGAAAAAAACATAAAGATTAGCATCATGCGCTAGAATTATCCAAATTAATGATTCGGAATTCTGACTCCGAAATTATTCTGCAAAATCCATTAACAACCGCGAAGCCGAGTTTTTTCGTAATAAATGGGAACTAACTGCTGCTCTTTTACAGGTTTACGAAATTTATGGATTTTTGACACAGAATTTAGGATTTCTGATTCTGATATCCCGAAAATGGTCAGTATAGCTTGCTCCGGCATCGTCAGTAAACTTTTAGCTACTTGAAGCATACATATGTCAGCATTATTAAAGTATTTCCAGCACGTAATCGTATCCTGTATTTGATGAATCAGTGCCAGCCCCGCAAATTGGATAACGCGCAAAATAAAGTCACGACGGTATTCCAAAATCATGGGAAAAGCATTGACATAAGCCCTAACTAGGGCAATCATTGAAGGCTGTAAAATCTCTAACGGTGTCAACGCCAAATGTAGAGATTCTTCTAACTCAATGGTGGGGTCTACTACCAGGCTCTTGAGCCAAATTCCTAAATAGCTTGCCAGTAAAGTTCCTAAATCATAGGCTGGGTCTCCCCAAGAACAAGCTTCCCAGTCAATTAGTCGTACTAAGCAATTATCTAGTTTCTCCCGCCTGAAATCAACCAAAATGTTGTTCAATTTCAGGTCGTTGTGAGTCAAGCAGCAAGGATTCCAGTCATAGGCCAAATCAGCGATCGCAGATTCCAAACTCTCATACTGTTGATAAAGAACATAGAATTTCAGTGCATCCGTGGGAACACTCCCAAAAATCTCTGGCTCAATTGACCCTACCCCTTGGGCTGGATTGTAAAACCCGTAGCGAAACTCTCCTTGGGGAGCAGTTGCCATAAAATCTTGATATTCTCGGCGATTGTAGGTGGCGCGATGCAGTCTTGCCAAAGTCGTCCCGATCGCACAGGCAATTTCTTGTGGAAAAATCTCATTGTTGTGGTAAAATGTCGCAAGTTCCACATATTCACTCAGGTAATTGCGGACGAGAATCGAATTTTCTTCGTCAAAATGCACTACCAATGGCGCGTAGTTTACTGCCGTAGGCATCGCTAAAATATTACCTAGAACTGGAAACTGTTGGAGCAACTGGTGAAATAGCCACTCCTGAAACAATTCATGAGGCGCTGCGTCATAGTTGTTAATGTTACGTTCTTGTTTAATGAGCAGTTGGCGATTATCTGCTAAAGTCACTACTAAATTAAAATTGTTCTTGCTACTTCCTGGCAACTCAGATTGGTCTGATGCGCCATCTTCGGAGTTACACAGACCCGCATCTTGCAGATACTGCATAACGTTATGAGAAGACAGTGATAATACCATGTATTATTTCCTACTTCATTAAATTACTTAAACTTACCTGGGTCAAATTTGCTTGTTTTTAGCAGCTTTCAGTAGATAGGAACTAGTGCAAGGAGGCAGGAGGAATACTGCTTATTTCACCGATTTTTTCGCCTTTTTCAACTGGACAGTTATTTGTGCCAAGCTGCACTAATGTGCGAATAAGAATAAAGATTTGTACAATCTACTAATATCGCATCTTTTGGATAAGAACCTGCCAAAATAGCACCAAGTCCTTCACAATTGGTTTAAAATTTACTCCAAGACACGGTGAGATCTTTACACTTTATCAGCATAGTTACTTAGGTAGATCTAGAGTACGTGTGGTAAATATTTTTGATGTATCAAAGAAGTATCTCCAGATGTTGTTTGCTGTTCAGTAGTCATCCTGAAAGCAGCGAATAATTTCAGGAATCCTTCGCGCGACGAAGCATGACATTCAAGGGTATTACTTTTATTTATCATCACAAAGCCAAAAAAACCGGACTTTTTAGGCGGTTAGTAATTATTTTTTGATTTAACTTTGGGAATTTATGTTTGGAAACCTTGTTATCAGGTCATTTGTGCTATCGACAAATTGTAAATGAGTGTGTGCGATCGCAAACAAAGGCTACATGAGTGCATCTTATGGAAATATACTTTTGTCAAGAATAAAAAATGTTCGTAGTCAGGACTTTAGTCCTAGCTTTGGGGAGTGAAGTCAAGTCCCCACTACAAAATGCTTCTCATGGGTTTAGGTTTTTGGTGGACTTTTCCACATAACCTGAATTGTCAGATGACTTTGACTTTGCTGCCAGGGTCAGCAGACAATTTACCATAGCTATTTAGCTATACCACACAGTTGATTAATGAATAATCAAGCGATGCCAATGGCAAGTACTTCCTCATATACAAAGGTTCAACATTTCCAGCGCCAAGCAGCCTCACTTTTACTATACCAATCTGTTCTCCAAAACCAAGTGGGGATGGCATTTCTGGAACTGTTGCAAGCTATACGTTACACTGAAGCCGATGCAAGGAGTTGTCTCCAAGCCTATGGTAGCTACTTCCACGCTTTGGCTGCGAGAAATCAAAACTGGGAAGACTATTTAATTACTCAACTTCTCTTGTCTGATAATCCTTTTACAAGGCTGGCCCAACAGCGAGAATTTGAAGATTTACCCCCAGCTTTAGTTGCAGCAGTTCAGCATGATTTACAAGCATTGCAAAGTCTCTATGAATGTAGCAGCGCTTATTTGAGCGAGTGGGTACAGGGCGTTGCTCATATGCCAATTTCACCAGTAGTGTGGTATAAAGAGCAAGAATTAGTAGGAGTAGAGACCAAGTTTGCTACGTATCTACAAGAGTTAGATAATTGGGGTGATGCTGTAGAAGAGTTAGCAGCTTATTATCAGCAATATGGCTCTGGTTTATTTGCAGAATATCGCGCCTTACGCTGGCAAGGTGGTCAGTTTATTGGTATTCGGCATTCTGACCCGATTAAGCTGAGTGCCCTTGTAGGTTACGAGTCTCAAAAAGATTCTTTGCTCAAAAATACAGAGTTTTTATTATCAGGAGAAATGGCACTGCACGTATTACTTTATGGTAGTCGCGGTTCTGGCAAATCTTCTTTGGTGAAATCTTTGTTGAATGAATATAGCAATCGCAGCCTGCGCTTGTTGGAAGTGGCAAAATCTGACTTAAAAGACTTACCAGAAATTGTGGAACATTTACGGGGTGTGTCACAAAAATTTATCATCTTTGTCGATGACCTTTCCTTTGAAGAAGATGATGATGCCTTTAAAGCTCTCAAGGTAGTTTTAGAAGGTAATTTAACCGCGCGGCCTCAAAATGTAGTCGTTTACGCTACTTCTAACCGCCGCCACCTGATTCGGGAGTTTTTTGTGGATAGACCGACTCCCAAGGATCACGAGGAAATCCATGCCTGGGATACGATGCAGGAGAAACTTTCCTTTAGCGATCGCTTTGGTTTAACCTTGACATTTGAACCAGCCAATCAGAAAACTTATTTAAAGATTGTACAACATCTAGCCGCACAAGCTGAAATTAATATTACTCAACAAAATTTGGAATTTCAAGCATTACAATGGGCAACTCGCCACAATGGTCGTTCTGGGCGCACAGCACGGCAGTTTGTTGATTTTTTAAAAGCAGAATTAACACTTTTTGGTACAAATAACAATACATCCAACACCTAGCATTAAAATTAGTTCATTGATGATTGCACTTTTTTGTTATTTACACAACAATGTTATGCACCAATATGCTTGGGTTAGGGGCAAAAACCTTAAACTGCGTAGGTTGGGGAGCCACTGTGTTGGAAGGGTTTCCCAGCTTCCCTTGGGGGATCTTGCTACGCGCAGCGTCTCCACTTATGTTAAGTATTTCATGTGGATGTGTTTTTTAATTACAAATTACGAATTACGATGAGAGCTACCTATTGTGATAATTTAACTTCGCTAAAATCCAGCAATATGCAATCAGTAATGATCAGCAATCGATTTATACTAGGGATAGTTGCCTTTAGTGTGAGTTTTGGTCTTAGCCTTGTCCCAAACTGGGATTTTAATAAAGCCTTTCTCACAGGAATAATTACTGCCGTTACTATATATACAGCAGCATTATTCGTAGATAAAAGACGCAGAAATTATGAAATGTTTGTTTTAGGTTCTCTCCACAAACGAATTAAAGATATGGAGGGATTGAAGGCTCGTGTTGTCAGAGAAATTAATCAAATAAAAGAGCATTATAACTTATTATATGCAGAGTCACAACAACTACAAAATCAAGTCACAGAAAGCCGTAACCAAAGGGATAGTCTACATCGAGAATTAAGAACATTTGCCGGACAAAAGAAGCAGTTAGAAACCGAAATCAATAGCCTGGAAACTGAAGTTAATAACTTGCATAAAAGTCAAGCAGAATTGAACAATGCTTTTTCTGTTCTGACAACAGAGAAGCGGCGTCTAGAGTCGAATTGTAATGTATCTCGTACTGAAATCACTAATTTACAAAGTCAAATTTCCGAACTTCAGCAGGAGAAACAAGAAATTGAAAGCAATTTAACTCTTTTAGGCAGACTAAAACCCCAATTAGAAGAAAAACTATACGAACTGCGAATTGCAATTCAAGAGTTAGAAGCTGAGACAACCCAAAAAAATCAATTGCTGATAGCAATAAAAACTGAAAGAGAAAATATCCAAGCTATCTTGAATTCTTCACAAATTAAACTAGCAGAACAAAAAGCTGAATTCCAGCAGATGCAAGGGCAAGTTTCATTATTGCAAGAAGAACGAGACTCATTGCAAAATCAAGTATGGGAATTACTTCAACAAATAGAAACATTCAATCCACAGCCTTTGTCTGATAATTCCCAAGAAGATGATCTGGAATTATTTCCTTTTTCGGAAATTATTGAAACTTCAGCCATTATTAATACTTCGGAAGTTGATACATCGGAGAATATACCCGAAGAATGGACTAATTTTTTAGAAAATATTCCCGAATATGAGTTACAAGTACTAAAAGCTATAGTCGAACAAGATAATCCCAAGGCTGCTATAAAAAAAATTGCCGAAGCGAACATCACTATGCCGAATCTGTTAATCGATTCTATCAATGAACGGGCAAATGATACTATTGGTGAATTAATAATTGATTCCGATCTGGAAACTCCCAAAGTTTACCCTGAATATATAACCTATGTCAAAAAAATGATTGCAACCTATGAAGATCTTATGGCTAGACATACTTCGTCAAATTAAATTATTATTGCCGTTGTTAGATTAGTAGTAAGGTGAATATCTACCTTACCTAACTTACTGCGTGCTTGTGTGTTTAGAATAAAGTGAAGTGTAATACATGGCCAAGCTCAAAATCTCGAAAAAAATCTCCACTGCTTTAATCAATTCCCTTGGTGCGGGGGTAGTACCAAGAGTAGGAGTTGAATATATAGCAGTAGGCCGAGAACAAGAACTAAAAAGCCTATTACAAAATCTCGATGATATTGCAGAAGGTGTAGCAGCATTTCGCTTTATAATTGGTAACTACGGTTCCGGGAAAAGTTTTTTACTGCAACTAATTCGGAACCGTGCTATGGAACAAGGTTTTGTAGTAGCTGATGCTGATTTATCTTCGGAACGCCGATTAGCAGGAAGCAACAATGAAGGTGTAGCTACCTATCGAGAATTAATGATCCATCTAGCTACAAAAACTCGTCCTGATGGCGGTGCTTTAGTCTCTATTTTAGAAGGATGGATTAATAAAATTCAACAAGAAGTGGTTAAAGAAACTGAAATGCGTCCGAATGACGATGGTTTTGATGACCAAGTTGAATCGAAAATTAGAGAAGTCGTTCAATATATTGAAGACTTAGTTCACGGTTTTGATTTTGGTAGCGTGATTATCGCCTATTGGCGTGGCTACCGGTTAGATGATGATAATTTAAAAAATGCGGCAATGCGCTGGTTGCGGGGAGAATTTACCACTAAAGTTGAGGCGAAAGCAGCTTTAGGAGTGCGCGTTATTATCGATGATGATAGTTGGTATGACTATATAAAACTGTTTGCGAAATTTGTAGCTGAAATTGGCTATAAAGGACTGTTAATTTTAGTTGATGAAGCTGTACATTTATATCAAATATCTACTACGGTAACACGGGAAAAGAATTATAATAGACTCCTAGCAATGTTTAACGACACCATGCAGTGCAAAGCAGAACATCTTGGCATTGTTGTTGGTGGAACAACTAAATTTTTAGAAGACCCCAAACGGGGACTTTTTGCAGACCAAGCTTGGCAAAGACGCACAAGAGAAAGCCGTTTTGTTGCACAAGCTAATGTTCAGGAACATTTAGGGCCAGTGATTCGGTTGAACCCGTTGAATGAAGCAGAAATTTTGACGCTTTTGCAACGTTTAGCTGAGATTCATGCACTCAATTTTGGCTATGAACAGACTTTGATAAATCCTGAGTTGAAGGAGTTTGTGCAAGAAATTATTAATCGCTTGGGTGCAGAAGCATTACTTACACCAGGGGAAATTGTGCGAGATTTTATGAGTGTGCTAAATATTCTTCACCAAAATCCAGAAATTGCGTTTGGTGAATTAATTCATGGCTCTAAATTTAAACCTATTGCTGTGGGTAAAGATGGAGAGGTGCATGAGGATGGTGCAGCAGAATTTAGTTTGTAATATTATCATTAACAGGCTTAACTCAAGGGTATTGGCGCATAAATTACCATGTCGATAGGCTATGCTTAAAGATACAGATATTAGTGGATGTGCAGTTCAATATAGATATTGCAGTA
>NZ_JAIVFV010000163.1 GCF_020829445.1 Nostoc sp. CHAB 5836 | reverse complement strand
TAGAGCGACGCAAATAAAGCTAACTGGCTAGGGCTGTCATTTGTCCTTTGTCCTTTGTCATTCATAAGGGTTTAAAGTGTATTTACGTTTCTTAATATAGTTTGATTTATTTTTGCCGACTTACTTACCTGAAATCGCTTCAGTAGAATAGAAGTGATAATTGGGTCGAAATCGTAGTAGTGCGTAGTGCGACCACCAATTTCTCATTGGCGATCGCGCTAATTTCTGGATGAAAAGCACCCAGATTTTGATAACCCGCAACTTGGGTTAACACCTCGACTCCCTTAAGGGCAGTACAAGTCAGGGCGAGTTGCTAGGCACAAGAATTCGTAATTTCAAATCAATCAAACTAAAGGCAATAAAATTTCAAATTTTGTACCTATACCAATCTGTGAATGAAAACTCAATTTTCCGCCATGTCTGGCGGTGATAATTCGATAACTTACTGCTAAACTAGTATTTTTACCGATCTTTGTTTCGAGAGAAAAAGACTCCATAATTTGCTGTTGCAATTGTTGAGACATTCCAGAACCATTATCAGCAATCCGAATTAATATCCAGCGAGAATCTGGTGCATCTGGGTTGCTTGCTTCTTGCGAAATAACTTCTGTCGTAATCTCAATTCGGGATTTTTGAACAGTCATTGTATCTTCTATACGCAACTGCTGTCGCACTGCTTCATTAAGTAAACTATCCACAACTTCGCTTAAAATATTCATCAGAACCTGGTTTATCTGCCCCATAAAGCAATATACTGGGGGTAATTGTCCATAGTACTTGACGATTTCAATTTCTCCTTTAAGACGGCTATTAATTAATAAAATAATACTATCTATACAGGCGTGTAAATCTACTGGTTTTGGATAAATATCATCGATATGACAAAAGTTTTGCAAGCTAGTAACGAGCTTTTTTAATCTTTCCGCTCCAGTGCGGATACTAGCGAGCGATCGCGACAAATCTTGTTCTAAAAAATCAAATTCAATCTCTTCTTTAATCTGATTAATTGCCTGGGAAACTGATGGTAACTCTTGCTCGTAAGCCGCTATCAATTTGAGTAAATCTTGGCTGTAGTTTGAAACATAAATTATGTTCCCCCAAATAAAACCCACTGGGTCTAAAATTTCGTGGGCTACGCCGTCTACCAAACGCCCCAGATTTGCCATTTTATCATTTTGAATCATTTGGGCTTGGCTGCGTTCATACCGCACCAGATTTTCGATTCCCCGAATTTGCCAAGAAATAAGATTTAATTCTTGGACATCTAACAATCTATAAGCACCAGATTCTGTTTCTACTACAATTGGTTCTGCTAATAATTCTGGCGATCGCTTTAAGCTAAGTTGCATCGCAGTTAAAATTGATGTTGTATCAGCAAGCACCAAAATCGCTGTCCGCGCATAGCTGTAGAGAACGGCTAATGGTTGCTGAACAAATAATTCTTGTCCATAGGGGCGAATCAAAAACTCCAGCAGTCGCCGCCGCGAAATCATCCCAATGAACTCTCCCTCTTCTACCAAAATTAGTCCTGGTAGCAGGGGGTATTTTTCCAAAAAACTAACCACTTCCATAGCAGTGTGTTTTATTTCCACCGAGAAGTCGTACATTGGTAGTTCTTGGAGGGTTGAATCTAAACCAAGATCGCGATCGCTACCAACAGACAAAAATGGCGGTAAGATTTGGCAACTGAATTCTTCTGGCACTAGACACCCTGATTTTTTCAAAGACAGGTAAACAATAAGCTAATATTTTACATTCTGTCACCCTGGAAATGCGGCTTCTCTTTAGGTATCTATTAAGACTAAGCAAGCTGGTGAGAATCAATCAAACTAGGTTAAGTAATGTAAAAAATCTTGATATTAGTTTGTAGTGAGGGCTACCCTATGGGAACGCTCCGCGAACAGCCCTCAAATGAGGACTAAAGTCCTCTCTACGAGACGCACTCGCGTTCACTACAAATCTTTAATTATTTACGCCGCTCTACTTAGTACAATATCTAAGTTAGTTTTGAGGGTTTGTAGTAAGCACAAAGCGTGCTTAGGAAATAAGGACTTCAGTCCTGACTAGGGGAAGCATCCCAATTGCGATCGCTCGGCGTCCAATCAGAAACCGAATATTTTCTATAAATTACGAATTATTAATTAAACAAGGGCTGGTGTAAAAGAGTCATCTGTGGCTTAATTTGTTTAGATACAAATTTTACTGCTACCAGGGTAATCACGATGACAAATAGACCTCCTTCCGAACCGGAGTCATCTCAAAGAACAGCCCTTGGCTTTGATGAATTTATAGCCGTTTTGGTTGCTTTCACCACTATCGGAGCGATTCTTTTTTGGTCATTGTCTGGCAGAAATTCTAGCTGGAACTTAAACGGGCTGCTGTCGCCTGAGTCCACTCCGTCTTCTGGTGTTCAACCAAATCAAGTATTGCCCTCCTCTACTCCCAAAGTACAACCAAATGCAGTCCCCAACAACGTTTTATCCTATTCTTCACCTGAGGCTGTTGTTGAACCCAAGACGCCGACATTGCCAACTAACAGCGCAACTGCTTCCCCCATAGTATTACCATCAACTCAGGTAATCCCAACTCAACCCCCACAAGTACAGACACCTGTATCTTCTTCAACAGAAGTTGAGTCATCAATTAAATCATCAGCGTTGCCTTTAGTAACTCCGGCAAAACAAAAATCAATCATTCCGCCGCCAATCGCATTTAACGATGTGCCCAACAACTTTTGGGCCCGGCCTTTTATAGACGTTCTTTCTTCCCGTGGTATTGTTGAGGGTTTTCCTGATTACTCTTTTAGACCAAATCAGCCTGTAAGCCGCGCCGAATTTGCTGCCATACTGGAAAAAGCCTTTGACCAAGAACCGTCTAAGACCGCGATCGCCTTTGAAGATGTACCACCAAAATTCTGGGCAACTCCAGCAATTGACCAAGCCATCAGTACCGGATTTCTCAAAGGCTACCCGAAAAAAACCTTCAAACCAGAACAAAATATTTCACGAGTGCAAGTTTTAGTAGCCCTTGTCAGTGGGCTGAATTTGAAAGCGCCCACTTCCCCAAATCAGATTTTAAGTGTCTATAAAGATGCTAAAGATATTCCAACCTATGCTATTAGCAAAATAGGCACTGCTACAGTCAATGGTCTAGTAGTTAACGATCCAAATCCACAAATTCTTGCTCCTAACAAAGTAGCTACTCGCGCGGAAGTGGCGGCGATGATTCATCAAGCTTTAGTAAAACGGGGCAAATTGCAGGCAATTTCATCTGAAAACATTGTGCCTAGTCCTAGCCCGCCGTAGGTATCCCGTAGCGTCTCTCCAAAACTCTCGCCCACTGTGAATGCTCGACGCAAGTAATAAATTAGACATAGGAGTGAAAAAAATGTAGAGACGTAGCACTGCTACGTCTCTACAAGGGTTCTGGGTAACGCATATTTGATTTCACCAGATGTCTAATCTGACAATTCAGGTCATCTGGAAAACCTCACTTCTATTTCTCTCTTCCTTTAAGGAGAGAGACTTTGAATTTCCCCCTTCCCGCCACGAGTTGGGGGTTAGGGGGTTAGGTTTTTGGTAGACTTTTCCACATAACCTGAATTGTCAGATGTCTAATAGACTTTTCAAACAACCTCTAAGAGGTTTTACTACGCCAAACCCTCCCTCTCCGAATCGGAGAGGGACAGACTTGAGCTTTAGTTCAACTCAGGGAAAGGTTCATCTAACTCACCTTAAATCAAAGCTAAAAGTCTGATCGCCAGAAGTCGGCGATCAGACTTCGGTGATTTGCAATTAGAGCGTTCGCGTACCGTTAAGCTTCTGGAATTTGTTGACCAACCACTTGTGATTTAAGAGTGGTGATTTCAGTAGTTAACTCTTTCCTGGTTGAGGCTTTGAGTAAATAGCGGTAAACAAACCAAGCAGAGTAACCAATACCAATCAACTCAAAAGTAGGTGCTACCAAGGGGATATCGTTCAAAGCATCTAATATTGCCAAGAGTACTTTAACCCCAACAATTGATCCCACAATTAAACCAATAGTGATCAGGGGTTGCTTATATTGATTAAAGAAGCTTCCCAGATATTCTGGCAATGTTGCCAAAAAGGTAGAAATTTGCTCACCATATTTTTGCCATTCATCTTGAGACTGTGCGGGAGGCTGAAGTTTGGTGATGGTTCCTGTTTGGCTGTTGATCTCTGCCACTGTAGTCTCTTTGGATGCGGTTTCGGTAAATTCTTGTTCTGGCATTTTCACTCCTATAAATTTGACAGTTGAGTTTTTCTAATCTGGATAATTACAACCAAAAGGCTGTTGATTAGGTAATGCACAAGTGCATTAGCACAATTGCGTAAAGGGCACAAAAGGGTTTTAGTGTCCTATAACTATAATTGCCCCGTAATATCTACTGCATCAACTACAAGGTAGACACTCAGGAGGAGGATAGAACTAAGAAGGCAGCAGGATGTGTTCTGATCAGCTTTCTGAGTTCTTTTTTCAAATCAACTGGAATCCCCAGGTTGTGATTATCCCATTGCGTGTCATTCGCTCATAATCGTACTAAATTTAAGTACAAATCTGGCAAAAATCAGCCCACTTCTCACTTATATAAGCCTAAAACCGGATCTTAGCCGATATTAAAGCTATCTTAAGCCGTGTCCGTCAATTAACGCATTCGTATTGATATTAATACGTAATAAAAATTTTTGTGTGTTCACACAGACTAGACTTTTAAGCTATTTTATGATAGACCTGCCTTGAAGACGAGCGAGAAATAATCAATACCCAATGCCCAACAAATAAGTAAGTCGGCTAGAATAAATTAAACTATATTACGAAACGTAAATATACCTTAAACTCTTATAAATGACGAATGACGAATGACGAATGACAAATGACAGTCTTAGCCAGCTAGCTTTATTTACGTCGCTCTAATTATCAAAGCTTTTGTTTTTTTCCTGATTGTATTAATTTTATAAGGAAGCAGTTAAGGTAGAGTAGTGGCATCCCTGATGGCAAGAACTCATTGTTATCAACCCCATATTGAGGAAAGTGTTGTGGTAAGGCGAAGACCATCTGTGATCGGTCTCTAGTGCAGGAAATGAATTGTTGCTGCTGAAAAAAGTGAATTCTATTTACTCTCCGTAATTGTATTTAGGAGCATTGCTATCAAAATGACTTAGCTTCTATAGGTTTATGTTAATTATTTAGTAAGTAATGATTTGCTATTGCTATAAAAGAAGATAATCTAAATATTAATCACCAGTAAAAGTGTTTGCACAAGCTAAACTGATTTGGTGATTTTTGCGGGAAGGCAAGGAGGTTTGAGAAATACCTTCCTCAAAAGCCAACCCCTATCGACAGCAGTTCAGAAAGCAAAAAAGTGTCAGCCGAAGAGCCATCGACAGACGAACTCCCGACCATAGAGTTTCCCTCACGAGGGAAACTCAAAGCCAGTTCCTGGCGCATCCATCAAAAAATTGGCTATGGGTACTTTGTAGCTATCGGAATTGGCTTTTTTGGCTCACTGACTGGGTTAGTGATCGCCAACTACTACCGGGGAAGGGAAGTCAGGCAATTCAATCAAGCCTATGAACAAGGGCAACTACTGAGTAATTATAAAGATGCAGTAGTCGGGGCGCAATTACATAGCTCTAACCTAGTTGCTGTATTGGAAGATTCACAACAGCTACAAAGCAAAAAAGCCGATTTTCTGAAGAATGTTAAAAAAGCCGAGGAACTAGAGTCAAAAATTGGCGGATTTATTGACAGTAAACCTAAAAGACTAGCCGCAACAAGTTCGACTTTACAGACGTTATTGGTGGGTTACACAACTAGTTTAAGAGATTACTTTGAGGAAATCGAGGTTGTATTAAAGAAAATTGACTCCCCAAAAGTGCAGCGTCAGCAGATTTCCTCTGCCCGATCGCAGTTATTGACAATAATGGGTGGTAAAACAGCCATCCGGCTACATCAGCTTTCTCAAAGCTTGACTAACATCCTGCAAACTGCCCAAGAACAAGAGCAAGAAAGGCAAAAAGCCGTTGAGCAGGCAAAAATAGTTGAGCGATTCATCGTGATCATTAGTATGCTGGTTTCGGTGGCGATCGCAGCTATTGTAGCTTGGCGTACCAGTCGGGCGATCGCAGAACCAGTCATCACTGTAACCCAAGTAGCTGAACAAGTTGCAAGAAAATCTAATTTCGATTTGCGGGCGCCCGTCACCACCGAAGATGAAATCGGCCTACTCGCCAAATCTCTAAATCGTCTAATTGAGCGAGTCTCTGAGCGAACAAAAGAACTAGAACAAGCCAAAGAATTAGCCGAAGCTGCTAGCAAGGCAAAAAGCATATTTTTAGCTAATGTCAGCCACGAATTACGCACACCGTTAAATGCTGTCATCGGCTTAAGCCAGCTTCTAGAAGACGACGCTACCGATCTTGGTTTATCGGCAGACTTTATCACAGACTTAGAAACAATTAACGCAGCTGGTAAGCATCTACTGCACCTGATTAACGAAATCCTTGACTTGTCAAAAATTGAAGCGGGCAAAATGACCCTCTATCCAGAAACATTCGAGATTGCGACGCTGATTCATAACGTTGTCCTCACAGTCAAACCAGCGATCGAAAAAAATGCCAATGTTTTAGAAGTCAATTTTGATCAGCAACTTGGCACTATGTACGCCGATCAAACTAGAATGCGACAGGTATTATTAAACTTACTCAGCAACGCCAGTAAATTCACTACAAACGGCAAGGTGACGCTGACAGTCAACAGAGAAAAGGACGAATTTCGACCGGAGACTCCTTTCGGGAGCATTTCTTTTACCGTTACCGACACAGGCATAGGTATGTCTCACCGTCAACAGCAGCAGTTATTTCAACCTTTTACACAAGGAGATACCTCAACTACGAAAAAGTATGGAGGTACGGGACTGGGGTTGGCAATTAGCCGCTACTTTTGCCAGATGATGGGTGGTGAAATTATTGTCAAAAGTCAGCCGGGAGTCGGCTCTACTTTCACCATTCGTCTGCCAATGACTGTGCAGGATTGAATTGGACATTGGGCATCCCTTCGGCTCAGTTAAGCATTTCTTCCTTCTCTTTGCATCCAACTCTTACGAGACGCACTCGCGTTTGCGTCCTTCTCCCTTGGGGAGATGCTAACGCGAATGCGGTAGCCTGCGGCAAGCCGAAGCGTCTACGTTAAAAAAATTGACTTTGGCAAACAGCTTTAGCCTTAACCCAAGCGTATTGCCTAATAACAAAACCTATCAATGTCAGTGAATCTTACTCCCCTTCCCTTGTAGGGAAGGGGTTGGGGGTTAGGTCTGTATTGCACCCAAGTGAGAACCGCTATGCAATTACTGTGCGAATCATAACTAATTACCCGGACATGATATGATTTGGCCGGCATCATGCCATTAATAGAATTGGGCAACTCTTCGGCTAAATACCTACCAAGCTACCCAACCCAGTTTGATTTTTGGATATCGTCACCAACATCACAGGAACAGGTCTGGACTCTTCTTTGGCACGCTCGACGCATTCACATCCGCCGACTCTGGCACAGAAGAGCGCTCGCCGCAGCACCGCACACCACCCGAAAACCGTTGTTGTTGTCGTTGTCGGGATTGTTCCTGTTGCGGTTAGCAGAGCGACAGTTTTCAGGATTGTTGTTCCACGAACCACCGCGCAGCACTCGGAGTTGCCTGTCCCTTCTCTACCCCCTCGCCCAAACGATAGAGGTAAATATCTTTCGGCGTAACTGCCACGTATCCCCATGCTCTAAATGAGCAAACCAACTTTGAATTGATTGGGATACTTTTTCTTGACTAATTCTACCTTGAATATAATCATTCTGCATACCCCTAACTCTGCGTCTTGCCCGTCTTAAATTTTCTGTACGGACTCTAATGGAGTCTGGAAAAATGCGAAAGCCTACAAAATTAGTACCATGTTTTGTTGCAAATAATTGACTTTTTACAGGATGAATTTTTATCCTTAACTTAGAAAGATATTCTTCAATAGCCAATCTTGCTTCCGCTAAAAATCCCCAATCATCAGAAAATAAAGCAAAATCATCAACGTAGCGGAGATATTTTTTTACTTGAAGTTCTTCTTTTATAAAATGGTCAAATCCATTTAGATAAACATTAGCAAAAAATTGACTGGTAAGATTGCCAATCGGTAAACCCCGCCGTCGTTGTAATGGCGTTAATAATTCATCTCCTTGAAAATGGTCGATTACTGCTAACTGTTCATTACTGTTGTCAATAATAGTATCAATTAACCAAAGTGTATCCGGACATTTGATTTTTCGGCGTAATAGACCTTTCAAAATTTCATGGTCGATACTAGGAAAATATTTTTGAATATCACATTGAAGCACATAGCGACTAGAACGAGAAAACTTGACAAAGCGCTCTAAAGCACGATGAGTACCAAAACCCAATCGATTAGCGTAAGAATCAGCAATAAATGTAGTTTCAAGAATCGGTAATATTACATTACACAAAGAATGATGTACCACCCTATCTCGATAGGGAGCCGCAGAAATCATCCGAATTTTTGGTTCTTGAATATAAAAAGTTCTATAGTTACCAGGCTGATAAGTTTTGCCTTCTAGTTCTTGTTGTATTTTGATTAATTCTGTTTCTAAATTATAATTAAACGGTAAAACTTGTTCTCTAAAGCACTTGCCTTTCTGAGCTTTTCGTGCAGCAAGCAATATATTTTCAAACTCAATAATTTCAGGGTAAAGATTACCGTAACGTTTCATAAGATAGTAGTTCTCAGATCCTCGACTTCTCTAATATTGCACCTCGTGGACTAAATAAAATTAGGTTTTTAACCCACGGAGGTGGGTTTTGTCTGTGTAGCCGCGAATTCTATTCGCCAGGGCTTAAGGGGAGCAACGCTCTAACAGTGAGGTGCTGAAACCTGGGACGTATATTCACGAATGATTATAATTGCTATATAATAAATACTAAGACTTATTTTGCTGTTTAATCCAACCACCTAAATCTGTCCCAATATCGTTGATTGATTTTCCGGCATATTCATAACGATATACTGGAATTAGCTGCAAATCTAACAAAAGCCGCGTTTGATAACGTAAAATATCTAGCTGAGTATTCAGTGATTGTAATAGAGTTATTTTTTGTTTAGCATAACGAGCAGTAATTAAACCCTCTAACAAATCGTATAACTTATTTATGATCCTCTCGCCTAAAGTGAATTTATGCGCTTTGGGTAAGCGAGTGAGAATTGGAACATACCATTTAATTAAATCGTAGGTTTTTTGAATAATTGGCAAATCTTCCATTAGTTTTGTGATATATTTATAAAAGGTTAGGTACGCACCTCCCCAAACTCTTGCAAAAAAAAGATCGTTCCGCTTCGCTACACTTGAAAAGGGTAAAGAAAATAGGATAAAGGGCAAAAGGGGAAAAGTGTAAAGAGCTAAAGAATCCTCGCCGCAGCACCGCACACCACCCGAAAACCGTCGTTGTCGTCGTTGCCGGGATCGTTCCTGATGCGGTTAGCAGAGCGACAGTTTCCAGGATAGTCGTCCCACGAACCACCGCGCAGCACTCGGAAATGATTATCATTATCAATTTGGTTTATCCACTCACTACCATCAGTAGGAGCACCTTCATAGTTATCCTGCCAAATATCAGCGCACCATTCCCACAAATTGCCATGCATATCAAATAAACCAAAGGCATTGGGGAGAAAAGTTTTTACTGATGTAGTTTTTTGTCGATACTCTCCTTTAGGTTCCTTACTAAAAGTTTCACTAGCATCATAATTAGCTAGTTTACCAGTAATTGTCTCACCAAAATGAAATGGTGTTGTAGTTTTTGCCCGACAAGCGTATTCCCACTCCGCTTCAGTGGGTAAACGATATTGTCGTCCGGTTTTTTGAGAGAGCCTCTTGCAAAACTCCTCAGCATCATACCACGAAATAGAGTCTACTGGTAAATCATCACCTGAAAAATGTGATGGTTCTGGCTCCAAATCACGTTCAATTTTAGGTAATGCAGCAACAGCCTTCCATTGCGCTTGAGTTACAAGATATTTAGCCATAAAAAATGGTGGCACATTTACCTCATGTTGGGGATACTCATCTTTATGACCTTCCCCATCCGCCGAACCCATCATAAATTTACCGCCAGGAATAGCCACCATTTCTAGTTTAATATTATCGCCTAAATATTCAGTGAAATATCTCGCCTGTTTAGTTTCTTGTTTAATAATTTCACCACGACGGTTAACAGTCACAACTTCAAACTCAAAATTGGATAATTCAACACCTGGTATCGGAATGTCAAACTTCACTCCTGCAACTTCTAACTGATTGCCATATTCTTGACGCAACTTTTCAAACTCTGCCTCTGCCATTTCCTCATCGCCTCGCGCTTTGGCATCCAAACCACGAGATAAAGTTAGCAAAGGTTGAAATCCAGAATTAATTAATGGTTCAGTATCAGCATAACTTTCCATTAAAGAACTGAATTGTACCAAATTTTCCAGCTTTTCGTGTAATACTTCTTTGAAAGTGTTAGCAATATCATGAACTGCTTGTTTAGGCGAAATATAAGCTAAAGCAGTCCAATGAGGTGTTGCACCCAAATCTTCATCAGCATAATCATTAGTTTTTAATTGTTGCCGAATATAAGCAACCATAAAATCAGACAATTTATGCAATTGCTGCTTATATAATCTCTGATTACGCAAACGTTTTTTTAGATAAACAAATAACTCATTGCGTACTTCACCTTCCAGTTCATAAAGTTGATAACCTACAGGTTGACAGAGAAACAATAAAATATCAGCAACAGCGATAAAGGGAGCATCAGGTACAAAATTCTCTCGTAAACAATATAAAAGTTCTGGTGTAAGCGCCAAAGGAAAAGCAGCACGACAAGCTAAATCTAGATGCGCCTCACCAAAGCTATTTGCAAAAGCTGCCAAACGCTCATGAGTGAATTTATACTTAATTTTAGATTTCATCACAGGGCTTATAAATTACAAGAAAAGATTAGGCGAATAGAATTCGCTACTACACAAACAAAGTCCACCTGCGTGGACTAAGAAAAAATCAAGAGTTTTTAACCTGCGGAGGCAGGTTTTGTCTGTGTAGCCGCGACTTCTAGCGAATAGAATTCGCTACTACACAAACAAAGTCCACCTGCGTGGACTAAGAAAAAATCAAGAGTTTTTAACCTGCGGAGGCAGGTTTTGTCTGTGTAGCCGCGACTTCTAGTCGCCAGGGCTAGCTCAAAATTTGGGTTGAAGGGTTAGGAATCACCAATTATTTTAACTTTTAGCAGAACGAATCGCAGCTTTCAAACCAGAAGAATTGAGTTCAAACATCTGCACAAATTCAGAAATCTTCTGAGCAGTAGTATATAGCCAACGTTCCTCTGGTATGGGATTAAGCCAAGCAATATAACGAACGCAAGACGCAAAATTTTTGATAAACTCCTCTGTAAATTCAATTCTATTTTGATTAACGCCCCCACGGGCAGCACCTCCATCACTGATAATTAAAGCAACAGTCCGCTTACTGTGCAATTTGGGCAGCAAGTCATGAATAAGTTTTGCTTGGGGATGCTGGGGATGAAAGTATAAGTAATCTCCCGGACAGTTACGAAAGTAATAAATATCAGCCTTACCCAAACGCCCACCTTTTAAATTATCAACCAATTGTTGCGAAAGCAGATAAAAAGGAACCATTGAGTTAGAAACATCAATCAATAAAAGTAATTCTGCCCGATTAATTCGGTTAGAAATCAGCACAGGTTGTAGAAAAATTCCCTGCTGACAAACTTGTTGAATAGTCGCTTCTATATCTATCTCAGTTAATGCTCCCTCTCGAATAGGACGGCGCAAATAACGCCAACTTTGCTGGATTTGCCGTTCCGTTACCGGAAAGTCTCTTGCACTTAATTGATATACATCTTTTCTAAATAATTTTTTCGGAAGCAGTTTTCCTCGAATTGCAATAGGAACTTGTAAATTACCTTTTGATGGTATTTCTGGCGGCGTTTCTAGAGGTTCCGACTCATCTTTCTCAACAGAATTGGGTGGTGTTTCTAGCGATGGAATATCTTCTTGAGTGTCCTTTGGTTTTTTAGGTGCAGGTTTTACCCGTTCATCATATCTTTTAAAATACTCATCAAAACATTCTTCAAAATTCTCGGCTTGGCGCGAGAATTGTGATTTAATCCACAACAGCCGACATATTTTTTTTAATTCTTCACGACTAGCAATTCCAAATCCTCCTTTTAAAGCTTCCAATAGCAAGTAATATTGGTCAATTGTCAGAGGTAAGCCTAATTCCTCTCGCATCAGGATAAATAAATCAAACAAAGGGGGTTTTTGCTGACTCACTTTAATTGCTTCTTATAATAATCTTGGTCATCTTTGGTTTTGAGTAATGTTCCTAAAAGGGGAAGATTCTCGGCGAGATTTTTAATAATATCGAAAGCTTTTTCTGTGATTTTTTCTGGCGTAATTTCTTCTGGTGGTAATTCTGCTTCTATTTCTTTGGTAGCATAATTATTGAGCGATTTCATTAAGTCTAGTAACTCACTAGTGCTAGCTTTTTTACTATCTCTTCTGCTAGCTCCCTTACCGCGTAACTCAATAAATTGCTCAACGGCGACTGTTACTAATTTTATATCCAACGAATAAGCAAAATGAGCATTAACAATATTAATTAATCTTTCTTCTTCGGGAAAATCTAAATAATAAAAAATGCAACGTCGCAAGAAAGCATCAGGTAATTCTTTTTCGCTATTACTGGTAATTATCACAATTGGCGGCTGTTCTGCTTCGATTGTCTCTGCCGTTTCTGTAACAATAAACTTTTTTTCATCAAGTTCTAGCAAAAGGTCATTAGGAAAATCGATATCAGCCTTATCTATTTCATCAATGAGAACAATTGGACAATATTTTTCTTCTCGAAAAGCATTGCCTAAAGCGCCCCATGTAATATATGAATTCTGGTCTTTTAGCCGATTAAATAAATTTTCTTTTTCTTTTTCATTCAGATAATTTTGAGCAGAAGCCGTACCTACTAACTGGGCATCACGCAAGCGTCCAACAACATCATAGGTATATAACCCTTCTTTAGCGCGGCTAGTAGATTTAATGTACCAAGGAAAGTAGGGATAATTTTTAACTTTCAAACGTTCTTTAAATTCGTTAGCAATAGCACGAGCTAAGAGAGTTTTGCCACATCCTGGTTCTCCTTGTAATAATAAGGGACGCTGGAGATAAATTGCTAAGTTAACAGCTTTTACTAAGTTTTCATCAGGTAAATAAGGAGATTGCCTTTGGCTTATGATATCTGTATTAGTGGTATTTTCTTTAACCTGTGGTTCTAGCTTACCTGTATATTTATACTCTATTTCTTTGTTTGTCATAATGATAGTTTAGTTTCAATATCTTGCCAGTCTAATTCACAACAATTACAAATTTCTCTGAAGACAGATACAGGTGTAGAATAATTTAATCCTATTTTCCGCAATTCCTCGCTTCTAAATTCTGAAACCTTCCACAGTTCCGAGAATAGTTGATAATGGGATTGGATACCAACCCAATCTTGTATCCAATCTGGGTTAAAATGCTCTATTATTTGTAATACTAGAGGTTTATAAGATTCAGTTTTCTCTGGGTTGATTAGTAAATATTTTTGTAACTTTGCTTGAGAATTTGCATTATCAACTAGAAACAAAACTAATCTATTATTTCTATTAATTTTATTATTGTTTGGTGATGACGAATAAGCCGTGTTTACCATGTCAACCAAACGTTTCCAAAAATCATTGATAAATTGTTCTAAATAACGATCAGCAATATGTTCTATGTATAGAACTAAAATTACTGGGCGGCTTTCCCAATGTTTGTAAAGTTCTTCTGCAAGAATCTCTGGTGCTGAATTTGGAGTGCCAAGTAATTCCGCTAGTTTTCGCCAAATATTCTCGATATTTGCGTCACGACGATTAATTTTCAATGGATGCTGCCAAACATCTGTTGTATGTAAAGGTAGATGTTGGTATCTGAGCAAATTAACTAACCATTGTTGTCCGTAATCATGTTTGCCATGAATTAAAAAAGTTGCTGTTGGTTTAAGTTGCCCAATTGCATCTTTAAATAAGCGTTTTTGGTATTCATAGTTTAAATCCTCTAAAGCAGCTTTGAGCCTTTGAATAGGAGTTTCAGAAGAACTATTAGTCTCCTGAGTTATTGAATGTGGTTTTTTTTCAGGAGTTTCATAGTCACTTTCTTTTAGATCAATTTTGAGGAAATTAAATAAAATATCCAGATACTTACGGGTTACTCTTTCTGTAGGTTTGTCTAATATTTTGCAAACAGTGTCATAGCTGATTTGGTATTCACCTATGTCTTTATGTAGTTGGGATTTGTTGATATTGAGGCTTTTATATTTTTTATTCAGGGCATCATTTAGGTTTTTTCTACCATCCTTAGTTAATATACAACTCTTGCTATTCTTGTTGGGTGTAGACTCTGACACGCTCAAAATGCCAACTCCAAATTAAAATGCCGATGATCCACAAATTCTGCACAGAAACAAAAACTTCTAATGTATTGTATAACAATATCCTGAAAAGCTTGCAATAACTGCATTTGAATTGCATAAGTAAAAATTATCATAAAATTGCCGATCATCCGCATTGATGATCCACAGAAGCGAAATATTGATCCCCGAATATGTGAGTAGAAAGTAATTCGCCTACTTATATTGGAGGGATTGATGAATACCAACTTGACTCAACAAGCCAACTTAGCCCATAAAGTATATGTCACCACCACTGTATTGAGTGGGGTGCTACTCGTGACTAGTGTTGTCCTTGAGAGTATGGATAAACTACCTCCGGCGACTACATCTGGCTTGACAAAAGTGGCTTTGGTGATGATTGATGAGACCAAAAAAATGTCCCAAGATGCGACTCGTCGGATGTTAGAAGAAGCTGACAAAAATCTCAAGAAACCGCAAAATTGGCCTTTGAACTAGTTTTGGGTTGGTTGTATCTGGTGTTCGATTGTGGGTGAAGGCGGTGCGCTTAACCCACCTCTACAATAAGAGACGCGATAAATCGCCGTCTCTACAGGGAATTTATTAACAGACTACCATCATGAAAACAGACTCCATTTTCTATCGTTTATTTCAAACTTTCCCCAGTGCTTTTTTTGAATTAATTAATTTGCAAGCATCAGAGGATGTTTTAAAAGTCAAAACCAGTCAAAAATCATGCCAATCGTCTGACCATAATCCGAATCATCGCAATATAGATAAATGTCTCCGAGGTTTGGGGTAATCTTTCATAATCTTTACTTAAACG
>NZ_JAIVFV010000162.1 GCF_020829445.1 Nostoc sp. CHAB 5836 | reverse complement strand
GGTTGAACTTTAGTGAAACCCAACAAATGCCCGAAAATGTTGGGTTTCGTTCCTCAACCCAATCTACACATTTTTTATTTTTTTGCCAAAACCTGCGCAGTATTGGAACAGGACTTTTCAAACATCCACTAAGCCACGTCTGTAGACTTGCATAAGTTCATCTAGTTGACGAACTTCTGCATCATTAAGCTGTCCCTCTCGGTGACGCGCTTGCAAATCACTGAAAACCTCTTGCTGCTGAGTTTCCATCTGCATATCGCACATAGGCAAAACCTGTTCATCTGGTAATGACTCCAGAGGTAGTTCGGTAATGGCGCTCTCAATCCATTCTAGTAATACATCTTCAAGTCGCCGATGTGTGAAAGCAGCGATTTCTTTTGCTTTTTGTGCCAGTGTTTCAGGGAGTTGAAGGGTGACAATTTCAGCCATTTTCTACCTGCTTGCTTTTACTTATGATTGTATCTGCGATCGCTCTGCATCTTCTCGTTAAAAAGAGCGATTTTTGCATAAGGGGAGCGATAGAACCGTATAAAGATGAATTAATCAAGGTCAAGAAAGTCTCTGGGAGTAATAATCTGGTTTTGATATTCGGCTAGGGTCTTGAGTGATAAAAGGTCTTGGTCTCCTGTGATTAAAAATGCTGCATTGGCATCTTTAGCAAGTTCTAAAAATTTGTTATCATCTGCATCTCTACAGATGTTTATTTGAGATTTTATTTCTATAAATTGACTGTACTTTTTAACTATGTCCAAAAAATCTTGTCGGTCTTCATCTGAGATATATTTATCGAACTTACCTTTGTAAATTCGTGTGTTTAATTCTTGATAAGTTTCATTGCTTTGAGCAATTTTGAATTCTTTATAGACTTTATTTAGGGCTTTACGGGCTGTTCCATTAGGACTTAGGGCAGCACTAATTAAAACATTTGTGTCAATGACAATTAGTTTATGATTCATCGGCAAGTAATTCTTCTAGAGTTTCTTCGGTTAATCCTTTAGCTTGAGCATTTCTGCCAATTCTGTCAAAAACACTAAGTAAATCTTCATCTTTATTATTTGAAGAGGTTTTCTTTATTTCTTGAATAAGTTGTTCTTGTTCTTGTGCGGGAAGTTGTAGGACAAGATTAAGAATCTGCTCAAAGGTTAGGGGGAGTTGATAGATTTTTTGAGTCATGGTGAGTTCTGAAGTTAGGGAATAGAAACTTGTTAGCTTTTTTAATCAGGTTTGAGCCAGTTTTCTACGTTTAAATCACGATTTCTCTACACTTTGGCGAATTGCATTATCCATCTCCTCAACAGTTTTAGGTTTTCCCTGATATTTAAAACACCCTGCTACATCATCTAATTTAGTTACTGAAAAAAATTTCCTAGATTTTACTAAATCACTCAGTTCTGCAATTGCCTCTGTTTTAACTCCAACTTTTTTCATATTATTCCAGATTTTTATATATAGGAATACATTGGTTAGTAACCACAGAATAAAGAACATCTGGGTCTAAATCTGCGCCATTATCGCAATGAATTGTTCCCCATTCAGCATTAATCTTAACAGTTTTCAAATAGTTGAAATCTTTTAAAGGTGCAAAAATTCCTGTAAATTCGATTAACTGGTTAACATCAACAATACCTTCCTTTCCGTCTTCAAACTTCAAATGGGCAGTACCGTGCCCCTACGAGAAATATATGTGTATTAAGGTTTTCGTGAAATAGTGTAATGGTTGAATTTTTTTAGGCACTCTTCTTTTGCGCCTCTGCGTGAGACAAAAAAAGGCGAACCCAAAAAGTTCGCCTTAATCATAATTCTGTTGCTCAATCCAAACCCAAATCTAAATCTTTGCTTCTTCTCTCACCAACTTATCCCAACCCAAATCTTTCAAATTATTATTCCGACGCAACGGACGAGTCACCAACTCTAACATATCACGCGCATTCGTAAAGCCGTGAATTTGAGCAAAAGTGAACTCCACCGACCACTTAGTATTAATACCCCGTGCTTCCAACGGATTAGCATGAGCCATACCAGTAATTACCAAATCTGGTTTCAACTCATAAATCCGTTGAAGTTGATTGTAATTATCCGGCTTCTCCACAATCCTTGGCAGAGGTGAATTCATTTCCTGGCAAGTTTTCTCCAACAGCGCCAACTCAGCCGCTTGATAGCGCTTATCCATATAAGGAATGCCGATTTCGTGAACAGTCATCCCACAACGGATTAAGAACCTGGCTTGGGAAACTTCCAGCAAATTATCACCCATGAAGAATACAGACTTACCGCGAATCAGTTTGACGTAATCTTCCAAACCTGCCCAAATTTGTGCTTCCCGTTCATCCAAACCCTTGGGAGTAATCCCAAACACCGAGCAGATTTTCTCAATCCAAGCGCGGGTGCCATCGGGGCCAATGGGGAACGGTGCGCCAATGAGTTTACACTTGCGGCGGCGCATTAAGGTAGTAGCAGTGCGGCTCAGGAAGGGGTTGACACCAGCGACATAATACCCTTCTTCCAAAACTGGCAATTCAGTGAAGCGCTTCGCGGGTAGCCAGCCGGAAACTTTGATGCCTTGTTTCTTCAGTTCCAAAGTTAACTGAGTAACTACGGGATCGGGAAGGGAGCCAAAGAGAACTAAGGGTGGATGGTCTACGTACTCAGACTCATCTTGGGCAACATCTTCTTTCTTCTTGCCGAAGTTGAGCAATTTTGCGATCGCATTACGTTCGATCTTCTCTGTTTCCGCCACCGGAGCCTTATCAGGACAACGGTTAGCCATAGCAGCTAACACAGTGTCTTCCCCTTGGGTGAAGGCGTAATCTAGACCATTTGCCCGTGCCACAACGATGGGAATCCCAATTTCCGATTCCAGTTTCGGTGCCAAACCTTCCAAATCTGTTTTAATAATTTCCGTGGTGCAAGTGCCAATCCAGACAATTACACTAGGATTGCGATCGCGTTTAATCTGCAAACACAACCGCTTTAACTCTTCATAATCATTTAGCTGTGCCGAAATATCGCCTTCTTCCAACTCTGCCATTGCATAGCGGGGTTCAGCGAAAATCATCACCCCCATCGCATTTTGCAGAAAGTAGCCACAAGTTTTTGTCCCAATCACCAAAAAGAAGCTATCTTCAATTTTTTGGTATAACCACGCCACGCAGCTAATTGGGCAAAAGGTATGGTAGTTCCCAGTTTCACATTCAAAATTTAAAGCTTCTGGTTGTTGAGCGACAGTCATTTTAGTTTATTCTCCCCTTGATTTTTCCAGTTAGGAGTAATTAAGTTAGGAGTTAGAAGTTAAGAGTGATGAGTTATGAATTATGAGTTTTTATTCCTAACTCCTAACTCCTAACTCCTAACTCCTAACTCCTAACTCCTAACTTTTTTTAACTCCTAACTTAGTAATTAAGCGTTGGGGAAGAGGCGGGCAATTTCTGATTCATCAAAAACGCCTGCTGGCAGTTCTTCCCCCAAAAAATCGTTATTTCCTTCAGCTTTTTGCAAAGCTGTTTCATCACCCCAGACATCTGACAACACGTCTTTAAACGCATTCTCATCTAGTGAATTATCCTCAAGCGCCTCGTCTTCACCTAGCTTTATTTCCATTGCAGCTGTTGTACCGAAGGCCATGCCCCCAAACTCATCTGCTTCTAAACTAGAGGTTTCGAGAGACTCATGTTTTAAGTCGTGTCCGTTGGTTAAAGAAATATCACCAAAGGCATCTTTGGTTTCCTCCAACTCGCTAATCCCCAGCCTTTCATCTTCAGAATCCACCATTGTGAACTCTTGAACTACCGCCGTCGAAGCAAAGTCATTTGTATGAAGATGTGTGAATGTTTCATCTTCAGGCTTTTCGTCAATAACAGCTGCTGCTGCTTCTACGAATCTCTCTACATCTGGGTTAACGACGAAGCGATTACCGAGAGCAAAATCTGGGTCAAAATGCAAATCCAGCACCTGAATCAGCGTATCGGCATCAGGATTCAGTTTGGCAAAGGGCAACATTAACTGGGCTAGCTTTGGCTCTAGGGCGTTAATAACTCCCAGGATGAGGTAAGAAGGTGGCCGCTTCCCGCCATCAGGGGTGTACACCGATTCCACTTGCATATGGAGGGTAATCCACTCCCGATTGTTCTGGAAAAATTGCAACCACTTTTGTTTTATTGAATCCGTAAAGCTGTCAAAGAAAGCCATATTATTGTCCCCCATCCTGAGAACTTGATGATTTATACAATCATCAAGTCTAGTTCCTCTTCTGAATTAGGAACCTGGGGTTTACCCGGATTTAGATAAAAATCGGACAACAAAGAGAACAACTCTCGATCTGGTGTGTCGTTAGGTACAACACCTTCGGGACGCGCCAGAATTTGGTCGGCGATATTGAGATAGTAGTCACAAACGTAGTCTAGGGAAGGATCTTGCTCTGCCATTTCAAACAAAGTTTTACCCTTCACACGGGAAACACGAATATCTTCAATCAAAGGTAAAACTTCTAGAACTGGCATGGGCACAGCTTCTATATATTTCTCAATCAAGTCGCGCTTGGAGGTGCGGTTGCCAATTAACCCAGCTAAACGCAGTGGGTGAGTTCTTGCTTTTTCGCGGACTGAAGCAGCAATCCGATTAGCTGCAAACAAAGCGTCAAAGCCGTTGTCTGTAACAATCAGGCAGTAATCTGCATAGTTGAGTGGTGCTGCAAAACCACCGCAAACTACGTCACCCAGAACGTCAAAGAGAATTACATCGTATTCATCGAAGGCGTTGAGTTCCTTAAGTAATTTAACGGTTTCACCGACTACATAGCCGCCACATCCAGCACCCGCAGGTGGGCCACCAGCTTCTACGCAATCAACACCGCCGTAACCTTTATAAATCACATCTTCCGGCCAGACATCTTCGTAATGATAGTCCTTTTCTTGGAGGGTGTCGATAATTGTCGGAATCAAAAACCCAGTCAGGGTAAAGGTACTGTCATGTTTGGGGTCGCAACCAATTTGCAGCACTTTCTTGCCACGTTTAGCTAGGGCGACTGATATGTTACAGCTAGTTGTGGATTTACCGATACCACCTTTTCCGTAGACTGCTAGTTTCACTGTTGTTTGCCTCTTATAGCTTTTTGTCAAACTTGTGGCTCAAACATTTGCCTTCACCTGAGATGGCGATGCGTGAGGTCTGTTGATGTCATTATTGGGCAAATTACATAGAAAAGAAAGTGGCTCTTAATTTGGAAACCGGTTTTAGCCGATGAATTAGAACTTAATTATGGGTATTTTGGTTTTTATCCGCTATAAATTCTTATTTAGCTCTAAAAGACATCTTAAAAAAGTTTTTATTATCTATTTTTATAAAAAGAGTTACAAAAAACAAAAAGCTGAAATTGGCTTTTTTGAATGGTTTTCATAGAATTAGTTGATGTTGGTGCAAGCTGTTTTCAGGGGATTGAGGCACAGGTGAAAGGGCAAAGAGAGGTATATGCAGCCTGATGCTGGAATTTGCGTTAGCGTAGCTCACCCTTGGCGTTCGAGTTAGCGTCTCTGAAAGAGAAGCCTCTCGTAGAGAAGGTATCGCAGAGAAATTGCGAGTTTTCAGTCGGTAATCATAACCATGTAATTGCTGCTTGAGAGTAAGTTAGTGTGATTTTGTAAAAAATTATTAATTTATCAAATATTTTCCAAGAGCCACGGCGAATAGAATTCGCGGCTACACAAAGCAAAGCCCACCTCCGTGGGCTAAGAGAACAATTTTAGAGTGTGCGTAAGTCCTAAAATTTATTTCAGTCGAGCTATAGAAGGGAATCAGGACACCTCAGTTTCAAGTCCGTGGATTTCCTGTAATGTTTGCCAGCCAGCTTGCCACTGGGAGTTATCCTGTAATAATTTGGCATTTATCCAGAAACGGACTTTCGGATCACAAGCAGCAACCATTTCAGCGTAAACCCACTTAGCCTGATTTTTCCGATTGACTACTTGGAAGTGCCGCCAACCATCAACTTTTTGCTGCGCCGTCCACTTAGAACCAACTAGGTAAGGAAATTTTTGTTTTTTTGTCATTTGTCATTTGTCATTTGTCATTTGTCATTGGGAAAATACTTTCTTGATCCCCAGTCCCCAGTCCCCACCGGCAGGTGTTGATGTTGTTGGTAATTTTGGGCTTTTTCTTGGAAAGTCGTTGTCTTACAACTTCAAAGTCGTAGGGGTCAAAGTGGTTTAATCCCAACACACAGCAAGTTACCGCATTACCAGATTGAGGAAGTCGGGATTTCAAACTCGGAACACTTCGGGCTGCAATTCGCCAGCTAGGTGTTGACTGGGAGGTTTTCAACAATACGTAGATTACTCAGTAGTCAACTGTTATTCTTCTTGTTTGTCTATACCTTGAATTTTTTGCCGGAACACTTCTTCCATTTGTCGCCAACCTTCTTCAGTATCAGGAAACTTGTAACGTTTCGCATTAGGATTACGACGACTCATCAATGTACGTAATGCCTCAATGTCTTCTCGATGTTCTAGTACATAAGCCCTCAGTTCGGCTCTAGGCATTGTTTCAAAATTCGGTTTCATTCACAAACTCCCAAATTCCATCACGGTTTATAGTAATTTCGATAGCTTCTCCTGCCAGAATAAAGATTTCTCCTGTTTGTTCATTCATCGGAATTGATGAGTTTATGGCGGTTAGGACGAGATCATGGGCAAGCATTGCCACCAGAGCTACAAGCAGAACTGGATACTTTGGTTGAGGTAGAATTAACAGCAGCAACAACCCGAACAGCTGCATTGATACAACAAGAGAGTTTGTGAATCGGTATTACGCTGCGATCGCACAACGTGCCAGCCATCGTTGTGAGTACTGCCAAGCCCCTGAACTAATCTTTAATTTTCCATTTGAGGTTGAGCATATCATCCCGCTCTCTCGGCAATCAATGGAAAATCGGAACTACGGGAAAATACGACTTTTAGAAGACGTGAACACCGATCTAGGCGATCGCTGTGCTGTTCATACAATATTTATTGAGAGCAGAAATTTTCTTTACTTGGTGTTCTGGTGGTAGCCTTCGACAAGCTGCTGCACCTTTACGTTCCGGAAAAAGCCTATGCAACCTACTAATCCTGACCAATTTACAGAAAAAGCCTGGGAAGCGATCGCCCATACTCCCGACATTGTTAAACAATATCAACAACAGCAAATTGAAAGTGAACACCTGATGAAAGCGTTGCTAGAACAAGATGGTCTAGCAACTGGGATTCTCACCAAGGCGGGTGCTAACCTCGAAAAACTGGGCGATCGCACTGAACAATTTTTTCAACGTCAGCCGAAAGTCTCTGGTACTAGCAGTTCTGTCTACTTGGGACGCAGCTTGGATACACTTCTAGATCGAGCAGACGGATATCGCAAAGAGTTTCAAGATGAATATATTTCAATTGAACACTTATTGCTGGCTTACGCTAAAGATGACCGCTTTGGCAAAGCTTTATTCCAAGAATTCGGTTTAGACGAAGGTAAGCTCAAAAATATTATTAAACAAATTCGTGGGAGCCAAAAAGTGACCGACCAAAATCCAGAAGGCAAATACGAAGCACTGGAAAAATACGGGCGTGACCTCACCGAAGCTGCACGTAAAGGTCAACTCGATCCAGTGATTGGGCGAGATGATGAGATTCGTCGCACTGTCCAAATTCTCTCTCGCCGCACCAAAAATAACCCTGTGCTAATTGGTGAACCTGGTGTTGGTAAAACTGCGATCGCTGAAGGATTAGCACAGCGCATTATCGCAGGCGATGTACCCCAGTCTCTCAAAGACCGGAAGCTGATTTCTTTAGATATGGGTGCTTTGATTGCAGGGGCAAAATTCCGGGGTGAATTTGAAGAACGCCTGAAAGCAGTTTTAAAGGAAGTTACCGAATCTGGTGGCAATATTGTTTTATTTATTGATGAAATTCACACCGTTGTCGGCGCTGGTGCAACCCAAGGCGCGATGGATGCGGGTAACTTATTAAAACCAATGTTGGCGCGGGGCGAATTGCGTTGTATTGGGGCGACAACTCTAGATGAATACCGCAAACATATTGAAAAAGATGCGGCTTTAGAAAGACGTTTCCAGCAGGTTTATGTCGATCAGCCCAGTGTAGAAGACAGTATTTCGATTTTGCGTGGGTTGAGAGAACGTTATGAAAACCACCACGGGGTGAAGATTTCTGATAGTGCTTTAGTTGCAGCTGCCATATTGTCGAGTCGATATATTAGCGATCGCTTTCTCCCTGATAAAGCGATTGATTTGGTAGACGAAGCCGCCGCGAGATTAAAAATGGAGATCACCTCCAAACCAGAAGAACTCGACGAAATTGACCGCAAGATTCTGCAATTGGAAATGGAGAAGCTTTCACTGCAAAAAGAAAGTGATGCAGCTTCTCGTGAACGTTTAGAAAGATTGGAAAAAGAAATTGCTGATCTCAAAGAAGAACAAAGAACCCTAAATACTCAATGGCAGTCTGAAAAAGATATCATTGACAAAATTCAGTCTGTGAAAAAAGAGATTGAACGCGTTAACTTAGAGATTCAGCAAGCAGAACGCGACTACGATCTTAACCGCGCTGCGGAGTTGAAATACGGCAATTTAACCAGTTTGCATCGTCAATTGGAAGCAGTAGAGGCTGAATTGGCAAACACTCAAAGAACTGGGAAATCACTATTACGGGAAGAAGTCACAGAAGCTGATATTGCCGAAATTATTTCTAAATGGACAGGAATTCCCATTAGCAAGTTGGTGGAATCTGAGAAAGAGAAACTGCTGAACTTAGAAGATGAACTGCACCACCGGGTGATTGGACAAGAAGAAGCAGTCACAGCTGTAGCCGATGCAATTCAGCGATCGCGGGCGGGATTGGCTGATCCCAATCGTCCCATTGCTAGCTTTATTTTCCTTGGGCCGACAGGTGTGGGTAAAACTGAATTGGCGAAAGCGCTGGCGGCATATATGTTCGATAGCGAAGATGCACTAGTGCGAATCGATATGTCGGAGTATATGGAGAAACACGCCGTCTCTCGTTTAATTGGTGCGCCTCCAGGATATGTGGGTTATGAAGAAGGCGGACAACTTACAGAAGCGATTCGCCGCCGTCCTTACTCAGTGATCCTTTTCGACGAAATCGAGAAAGCACACCCCGATGTATTTAATATCTTCTTGCAAATTCTCGATGATGGTCGCGTCACTGATGCCCAAGGTCATAAAATAGACTTCAAGAACGCTATTATCATCATGACCAGCAACATTGGTTCGCAGTACATTCTTGATGTCGCCGGGGATAACACCCACTACGACGAAATGCGCCGTCGAGTCATGGAGGCGATGCGAAATAGCTTCCGTCCAGAGTTCCTCAACCGAATTGACGAAATCATCATCTTCCACGGTTTAGATAAGAAGGAATTGCGGCAAATTGTGCTATTGCAAGTGGAAAGATTGCGACAAAGATTGGGCGATCGCAAAATATCCCTCAAACTCTCGGATACTGCACTTGACTTTTTAGCAGTAGTAGGGTATGACCCAGTATATGGGGCGCGTCCACTGAAACGGGCGATTCAGCGAGAGTTAGAAACTCAAATTGCTAAATCCATCTTGCGCGGCGAATTCAACGACGGCAACACTATTTTTGTAGATGTGCAAAATGAGCGTCTTTCTTTTAGTCGCTTACCTGTTGAAGTCTTTAGTAGCTAATTATTAAGGCTAAAACTCTCAGTAAAAGTCAGTTTTTTTTACGTAGACGCTTCTCTACGAGACGCTACGCGAACGGCTTGCCGCAGGCTACCGCAAACGCGAGTGCGTCTCCCCCTGGGAGAAGGACGCCTTCGCGCAGCGTCTCGTAAGAGTTGGACGCAAAGAGAAGAAAGAAATGCTTAACTCAACTGTATTGAATTCTAGTTCGCCTTCTCCCATGTTTGGGATTCGGGGTTAGGGCAATACGTTTCGGTTAGTATGTTTGGTTCTCGGAGATTCCCCCAACCCCCCTTAAAAAAGGGGGGCTTTTCCTCCTATTTATCCCGTTTTTAAGAGGGTTGCTGTAGGCGTGGGGATCTTAACCGAACCGTATTGGGGGTTAGGGGACAATACGGTTCACAAAAGGGCTGAAACTCTTTTTTTTACGAACCACAGAGGCGCAGAGAACACAGAGGAAGGAGAAGGAGGAAATGCTTAACTGAACTGTATTGGGTTAGGGGATGAGGGCTATCAAGAGAATGGCACATTTGAGATGCTCTCTCAATAGGTGATCAAAATCACAGTTAACTACTTTTCAAACAACCTCTTACACCACTTGAAAACTAAAGCTAAAACTTGCCCAATTATTTACATCCAAGATATATGAGTCGGCTGCTGTGCTGTTCATCTCCGTTTTGAGATGCAGGTCTTGTAGCAAGGCTTGTGTAACGTCTAAAGAATTCAACAATGGGCTAATGGGACTTTGTTCAGGGGTGGAATATTTAGCAGTGTTCAAAGCGGCGAGAGTTGTGCTAAAGGAGGTAGTACTAAAAATCAGTTGTTGTTCGCAAAAGTAAGCTGGCCCTGAAATTACCCATTCCGAAGCACCATTAGTTTGGGGTAAGGTGAGGGTTTCACCTGGGGCGATGACGATTTCTTTGAGGAGAGGCTTGGTGTCTTTGATGTTTGGTTCTTGGGGAGTTTCCCAAGAGTAGAAAGCGATCGCTGTATGATTATTGTTTAATCCCAGTAAGATTAAATATACTGGGCGATCGCTCTGGTTTTCCACTCGATATTGGATTCGACTACCAATAGGCACAATGGGAGTGGGGAGAGAGGCTATTAATCCCATCTGTACTGATTTTTTCATCGAAGTTTCAGTTTTGAAACCTCGTGCTGTTTCGCGCTGCATGACGATGCGAGGCGATATGTCACTAATTATTTCTAAGGATGCTTTGAGAGCCAAGCGAGAAGAACCTTGATTTTCTGTGAGTCGCCATAATTTGGCTGCTAGCAAGGTTGATAATTTGGGCGCTAACCTTTGCACTGCTAATTTTACTGCTTCTCCTACTTCCCCGGCAGTATTGAGAATTAGTTCGCCACCAATAGAAAATAGACCATAACGACTAGGTGTTTGTTGTAGCTTGGCAAATAGATAATCAGCTGGTTTTTCTCCTGCTACTACGGTGGATATACGGGGAAATGCAGCGAAGGCACTTGTGGCGTCTACCCGCTCAATTCTTTCCAATCCAGTATCTAGAGCTATTGTTAAATTAATATTTCGAGGTAAAACCCGGACTGCTTCTTGGACAAGTTGCCCAACTTGTAGGGGATTTGCACCTTCAATTTTGGAAATTTGCACTTTTGCTGTTAACCCAGTCCGCGATCGCAATACTAATTCTTCTGTTGTTGCTAGGGTGAATCGAGAATTGACTCCATAGTATAGCAGCACTTGTGGCGGTAATCCTGCCAACCACAGATGGACTGTTTTGCCGTCTTCTTCAATGGCACTGACAACGCCTTCTGCACCAATGATCTCGTCTGGCTGTAGCTGAGTATCTGGAAAAGAAGAGGCGAAACCTAACCCAAGAGGCCCCTTCTCCATTAGGGAAAGGGGAGAATTCCAAGCCTCTCTCCTCTTCAAAGAGAGGTTTTTCAGATCCCGTGGTGGATTTTTCTGACTACTTAATAACGCTGGCTGCTGTTTACTACCCAATTTGAATAGAGAATTTTCTACATGAGAGAAGGCGACTTTAATTGTGGTGGCTGGGGTAAATTCCCACAAATACTGCGTCAAGGCGTAGGTAAATAACCCAGCACTAAAACCAGAAAAGAGTCCTTCCCTTGCAGACTGTTTTGGTTCTGAGGTAGCTGCTAAGACAATGGGAGTGCTGGGTAAGTTCTGAGTTTTGAGTTGTTGGAGAAAGTCGAGTTCTTCTGCTGCTAACTTTACTTCTACTGACTCCTGAAGGGCGCGAATTTTTAATCCTAATAGTGTGCTAGGAGCATAATAACTAGTATCCAATACTGCTGTTACTCGGTCTGTGGGGAGCGATCGCAATAATCGCAATAGAGTTTCTTCTAATATATAGTTGACTATTTTCTCGTTTTGTGGATCTTTTCTGAGTTTAGCTGGCACTAGAGCATTTTGCATTGCATCTGGCGATGTTTCCAATTTTACACGGCTCCCATAACCGCTAAAGTGGAAGACGACGACATCACCGAGTTTAGCTTGTTTACCCAAATGATCCCAAAAAGCCGCCTCAATGAATTCCCTGCTAGCTTGTTCCTCAGTTAACGTCAGGATATCTGACCCTTGAAAACCAAAGCGATGAATCAAAAGTTCTCTTTGTAATTCCACATCCGTCAGACAACCACTGAGGGCTGGAATTTTTGGATATTGGTTAATACCTATTAGCAATGCCAACTTGCGCGGACTGGGTTGTGCCAAAGCCTGATAATAACGATTTCCTAAAATTAACCACTCAGCTTCAGTTATCCCCAATACCGCGAGTATTGAGCCAATCCTGTGTAAAAACGTGCGCCGTTTCATAATTAGCTATCAGCCCTCAGCTATCAGTTAGCAGCTTACAGGGCTGAACTCTGTATTGTAAAGTTACAGTTGTTTGCCCATGCCCTAAGCCGTTACTTGTATCCGCATTGCCCGCGCTAACTCTGCGGCCACCTCTGGACGGGAAAATTCTGGTGGAGGTAACTCACCACGCCGCAGCATTTCTCGGACTTTTGTCCCTGATAGGTGAATGCGTTCTTCTGGTCTGCTAGGACTAGTTTTAGATGTTGCCATCTGCTTAGTACGCGTGCAGTAGAAAGCGTGTTCAAATTTCATTGGCACGATGCCCAATTCATTTGGTGCAAATTCTTCAAAAATATACTGAGCATCATAAGTGCCGTAATAGTCACCAACGCCAGCATGATCCCGTCCGACGATAAAGTGAGTACAGCCGTAGTTTTTGCGGACTAAAGCATGGAATATTGCCTCACGAGGGCCAGCATAGCGCATTGCGGCTGGATTTATTGCCAAAGTTACTCGGTCTAAGGGGTAGTAATGTTCCAGCAAAATTTCATAGCAGCGCATCCGCACGTCAGCAGCGATATCATCTTCTTTGGTCGCCCCGACTAATGGGTGCAAAAATAGACCATCAACAGTTTCTAAAGCGCACTTTTGAATATATTCATGGGCGCGGTGGATAGGGTTGCGAGTTTGAAAGCCGACGATTGTTTTCCAACCCTTATCTTTAAACATTTGCCGTGAGACAGCTGGATCAATTTGGTATGTGGGAAACTGGGGATGAGGTTCGCGTTGCAACAGCCAAATATCACCCGCCAGATGTACATTACCTTGGTTATAAAGCACCTGCACGCCTGGATGTTTGACATCATCAGTGCGGTAGACATTTATTGCTTCACGGGTTTTGTCATAGTTATATTTTTGGGTGAGTTGCAAAACCCCAATAAATTCACCTCTGGAGTTATCCAGACGGATTAAGCCGCCTTCCTGCAACGGGGAAGCTACTTCTTCACTAACCGATAGTGTAATTGGGATTGACCACACAAGACCGTTAGCTAATCGCATTTCTGTAACAGTGCGATCGTAGTCTTCCTGGTTCATAAAACCCGTCAATGGACTAAAAGCACCGATCGCAATCATTTCTACATCGGAAACGGCGCGATCGTCAAGTTGCACTCGCGGCAAAAAGTCAGCTTTTGAGAGAAACTCTGCTCTTTGTTGTGGTGTGGCTACACGGTTAACTAACTGTCCACCGTGGGGGGCTATGGCATCTGGATTGTGGCTCAATTTAATCCCTTCTCTGCTTTTACTGCTATTGTTTCAGACTATGTACTAACTTATCAAATGCTGGTACGGGGAGAAAAAGAGTTTGTATTAGTAACGCACCATATTTCTCGGTGCGTTAGGGCTAGGGTCTGTTTTCAAGGAAGTCAGAAGGAAGAGGGAAGACCGAAGTTGGTCTTGTTTCCTCTGACTTCTCGTGACGGTCGAAAACAAGGGTTTGAATCAAGAGCTGAATTAAAAATTTAGCAGCATCTATTTGGGTGGGGTTTGAATCCCCATCCAAATTCATAGGAATTCCTCCTTCCTTCCTTGTCAAACTCGTTGTATCCCAAATAGGCGATCGCTTTATAGTCATGAACGACAAAAGAGACTTAAGTAACGAAAAGTTGGATAAGTTAAAATCATTACTACCACCCTAAAGAATTTATGATAGTTTTTATAGAAAATCCTCTAACCAGCTAATCAGAATCTATGTAGGGACTTCCAGTTAAAAAAACGTCCCTGCGGGACGCTGCGCGAAAGTAGGGGGGCAAGGCCTTGCCCCCCTACAAATATAAAAAGAATTTTGGATAATTTAGATTATGATTACTTATCATTAGCTGGTTAAAAACCTGTTAATGTTAACCTAGTGGAACAAATACCGAAAAGAGAATTTCCTAAATATTGAGTGTTGGCAGTTATAAGAATCTTTAAATTTTCTTACGTCTGCTTTCAAACAATACTGATACAGGTAAGGCGTTTGCTGTTTTTTATATACAGCAATCCTACTTGATTTTTGAAACAACAAACTACATTTGTAGATCTCTATTCCCTATTCACTTCCTCAACCACTGATTTCACAACTTATTTAGGATTGCTCTGCTGACTTATTTAATATTTTATACTGCATTAATCAGGAGATTTAAAAACAATAATTGAGAAGAGGAGAGACGACTTCCTAAGTTCGTTGGATAGAAGAGAAATAACATTTTCAGTCTTATTGGTCTTGTTGACAACTATTGATCTATTTTTTTTCTCCTGATTCGCTCAAACCTCTACCCAGTATGCAATGTAGACTCCATATTATCCACTGATACAAAGCCTGTAAATGATCAAAAACTGTCACAATAGTGGTTTAGCAGTTTTATAGGGAAAATTGTCTAAACTCTACTAAATCAGGTACTTATTCGTTTTATGCTAGTCCAACTTAATATGTATGAAAAAAGGAGAACGGTAAAAGAAAGACAAACGATTAATATATTGTCAATTGTTTGGAATTAACCAAACATGGGCATTTTTACGTCCTGATATTAAAAGTAAATTAAACCTATTGAAAGTATTTATATTTCGTAGCGTTAAAACAAAAATAACCTAAACATAAGCAAAACTAATATACTGATCTACTGGTTTAGATAGTTAAGAAAAAAATGTATATGGGATTACAAAAAGATCTGAAAAAATAAAACATATTGAAAGCTCTAGTACAGCACGGCGGAAATAAGCAGACCATTAAAAGCTACGAAGATTTGATTGATTGCAAGGCTTAAAAATGGTATGTATGTTTATGTCGTATGGTACTAGTACACCACAGAGTAAGTAAACTACCGCTCCCAAATCAATGAAACCCTTGCAGCAGAATCATTACGTATTTTACGCATCGGTAAGAGTCCTG
>NZ_JAIVFV010000161.1 GCF_020829445.1 Nostoc sp. CHAB 5836 | reverse complement strand
TATTACCCACATTGCGGCCGATCCTTTGAGTTGCGTTGTGCTGGGAACAGGTCGTGTGTTAGAAAACTTTAAACAGTTGGAAGGAGTTGTCACTGAAAGTTCCCGCAATATGTAACGCGGTGTGCAATTTTCTCTCAAACCTAACCCCCAACCCCTTCCCTACTAGCCTTAGGCTAACCTTGAGGAGCAAGACTTAAAGCCTCTCTTCGCTTGCTTAACAACAGGCTGACGCCAACGGGGAGAGGTATAGAAGCGGGGTTTTAAGAATAAGTTGCACATCGCGTAAAGTTAAGCTACTGATTAAACAATAGCTGCATCTGGAATCGCACCCTGCATTCTCCCGAAAGCATCAATCAAATTCTGCAATTGTTGATCTGCTTTAAAAACTCCTAACCCGCGTACCGTAACTTTACCAGGAGAATACACAAAGCGCGTCTTGAGATTTTCTGGTAAATTCGCCGCCAATAAATTCCAAGCGGGTTCTTCCATTGGCGTTTCTAAAACAACGTGCTGCTTGTTTTCTGGTTTGATCCGGCTAAATCCGAGCTTTTTTGCTAGCTGCTTCAGTTCCATTACACGCAAAAGTTGATTTGCAGGGACAGGTAAAGTACCATAGCGATCGCTCCACTCGGCTGCAATCTGCTTTAATTCTGATTTAGATTTAGCTGTGGCCACTGCGCGATATGCACTCATCTTTTGATCCAAATCTGTAATATAATCTGCTGGGATAAATGCGGTCAGATTGAGGTCAACCTGGGTATCCTCTACTTTCGGAATTTCTTGTCCTCGAATTTCCCGAATTGCTTCTTCCAACATTTCCATATACAAATCAAAACCGATGGCATTCATTTGACCGGATTGTTCTGCACCTAGCAAGTTACCTACGCCTCTGATTTCCATATCACGCATGGCTAGTTGATATCCAGAACCTAGCTGAGTAAATTCTTGAATAGCTCGTAACCTCTGCCGTGCTGCATCAGATAACGTCCGTTGCTTCGGATAAAATAACCAAGCATGAGCTTGGATACCTGCACGTCCCACACGACCGCGTAATTGATACAGTTGCGCCAATCCAAAGCGATGAGCATCTTCAATCAAAATCGTGTTGACTCGGGGAATATCTAAGCCAGATTCAATAATTGTTGTACAAACGAGGATATCTGCGTCACCATTACTGAAGGTGAGCATGGTTGACTCTAACTCGCTTTCATCCATTTGACCGTGAGCGATCGCAAACCTCGCTCCCGGTATCACTTCCCGTAAATTGGCTGTTGTCTCCTCAATTCCGTCTACTCGTGGAACTACATAAAATACTTGTCCACCTCTGTCTAATTCTTGACGAATTGCACTGCGAATACTTTCGGAATTTATCGGTGACAGATGGGTTTTAATCGGTCGTCTGGTTGGGGGTGGTGTAGTAATCAAACTCATTTCCCGAATTCCCGACAAGGACATATACAAAGTACGGGGGATCGGAGTGGCGGAGAGAGTCAGCACGTCCACTTGAGTTTTCAGGCTTTTAATTTTCTCTTTCTGGTTTACCCCAAATCGCTGTTCTTCATCTACTACCAAGAGTCCTAAATCTCGGAATGACACACCTTTACCTAAAAGTTGCTGTGTACCAACTACTACATCTAGTTCACCAGTTGCCAATCGCTTTTGAATATCGCGGCGTTCTTCAGCCGAACGAAAACGGTTGAGTAAACCGACATTTACGGGGTAAGGTGCAAAACGTTCTTTAAGTGTATGGTAGTGCTGCTGTGTTAAAATTGTCGTAGGCGCAAGGAGTGCTACTTGTTTACCGGCGGTGACTGCTTTGAAAACAGCACGAATCGCCACTTCCGTTTTCCCGAAACCGACATCGCCACAAACTAAGCGATCCATTGGGCGATCGCTTTCCATGTCACGTTTCACATCTTGAACAGCTTTAAGTTGATCCGTCGTGGGTTGGTAGGGGAAAGAATCTTCTAATTCCTCCTGCCAAGGCATATCACCTGGAAAACTGAAACCTTGTTGTTGCGATCGCGCTGCATATAGTTTCAACAAGTCCACTGCCAATTTTTTGATCGCTTTGCGGACTTTATTCTTGGTATTTTCCCAAGCTTTACCAGTCATCCTATTGAGTTCCGGTGCTTGATCACCTGCGACACGGAACCGGGATAAAGCACCTACTTGATCGGCTGCGACTCTGAGTAACCCGTCAGCATACTGCACTACCAAATAATCACGGGTTTCGTTATTAATCGTCAAACTTTCCAGCTTGACAAATTTCCCAACACCATGATTTCTGTGAACCACATAATCGCCTGGACGCAGCTTATTAGGATCAACCTGTTTAGAAGTAGCTTTGTGGCGCTTGCGGATATAGCCGGGAGTCGCCAAGGAATGCTGTCCAAAAAATTCCCGATCTGTAACGATTACCAATCGGTAGGTAGGCAGAATAAAACCCTCTAGTTCCGCAAGACCAGAATATTTTAGGGCTATGGGAGTATGGTTAATTTGCAGCTTATCAATCGCTTGGTAGTCGCGGGAATTTGGGATAAACTGAGCCGGACAGTCATGTTCTTGCAACAGCGAGACAGAACGTGAAGGTTGAGCAGAAAGTAGCCAGATGGAGAAATTGCGATCGCGTTCTTGGCGGATGGTTTCAGCCAGTTTAGCAAACTGGTGCGGCATGACTGGAATAGGCCGACTGGCAAGATTGATCCCATCATTTTCCTCTGACAGTTCTGATAAATATAATCTTTTAAACTTGGCAACATCAACCAAACACTCATCAAAAGACCGATGAATCTTCGGCAATGTTAAGGGAGATTCTTCCTCATGCCCAATCCCCCATTGTTCCTGGGCATTTTCGACCCAGCGATCGCTATGAGCATGACACTGTTCTGGCTCATCAATGGCAATCAGGGTATTTTCTGATAAGTAATTTAACAGAGATGCTGGTTGCTCGAACGCCAATCCCAAAAAGCGACGACTACCCTCTAAAAGTGATGAATTCTCAGTACCGAATTCTGAGTCAGAATTTAACTCATAACTCCTAACTCCTAACTCAGCACTATTCTTCAGTGCTGCCATCACCACAGGAGTAAAGCTAGTAGGGGTAAGAATTAACTGGTCAACTTTATCGAGGGCTGAACGTTGAGTTGCTGGGTCAAATTCCCGCATTTGCTCGATTTCATCGCCAAACCATTCCAACCGGACTGGTAATTCAGACGAAACCGGGAACACATCAACAATATCACCCCGCCGGCTCCATTGTCCTTCCGTTTCCACCAAAGGCACTCTTTCGTACCCCAAAATAGTTATTTTCTCACTGAAGCCATTCAAGTCTAATTCCATCCCCTTTTTCAGCGTAAGACAGAATTGCCCAAAAGCTGCTGGTGGAGGCAAATGAGGTTGCAGCGCTCCTTGAGTAGCCACGATCGCCAAATTTGTCCTTTGTTCATTGTCATTAGTCATTTGTCCTTGGTTTGTTTCTAATGACAATTGACTCATGACTCTTGATTTTTGATTTTTGAGTAAATCTGCCAATACCTGCATTTGCCCCCAACTCATCTCAGTTTCCGGGTCAAAAGGTTCGTAGGGAGAAGCCTCGGAGGTGGGGTAAAAATGTACTGTTTGCCATCCCATTGCCTCCAGTTGTGCGTAAACGCGTCCAGCTTCTTCCAGAGTGGCACAAACCACGAACAAATCCTTGCCCGTAGCCCGCGCTAATGCCGAAGCCACCAGAGCCTTGGGCAGCCTGGGAATGCCATTTAACCGCAATTCTTGTTGTCGATTCAGCTTAGAAATAAATTCAGTGGTGAGCGACGATCGGCTTAAGGCACGCACAATAGAAGAAAATGACATAAGTACTACTAGCGATGGGAGTCTTTGTGGGTCAGAAAATCTTGAGGCAGTTTATGTCAACCATTTTAAAAGTGTTAACAGTCTTCTGATTCCTTTGATGGAAGAATAAAGCACAGTCAGGAAGCCCACGCCTTTAGGCGGGGGCTTGAAAAAGCCTTAACCTGACCAGACTAAGTTCTTATTACCCCCATGCTTGAAAGCAGGGGCTTCCACGGCGCGAGGACTTTGGTGACTAATAAACTTAAGAACTATAACTATTACTTTGTGTATGGTCAAAGCATTTATCTAAACCCCTTTAATACTAGATACTAGGTATTGAGCTACGTTCGCTCTGATAAGCGGCAATTTTAAACATGTCCTCCATAACTTTTGAAATTTTAATCATTTTGGTGCTAATTATTGCCAATGGTGTATTTTCTATGTCTGAGATGGCCATTGTCTCAGCGCGGAAAGTTCGGCTACAACAGCTTGCTAATCAAGGAGATGCCAAGGCAAGGGCAGCATTAAAACTAGCTGAGTCTCCAAATCATTTCCTGTCAACCGTTCAAGTGGGTATTTCCCTGATCGGTATTTTGACTGGTGCTTTTGGAGGAGCAACAATTGCCAACCGACTCGCATTCTATGTAAAATTTTTCCCCTTGTTAGCACCTTATAGTGAACCGCTATCTTTCGGAATAGTGGTTTTGCTCATTACCTATTTCTCTCTGATTGTTGGCGAATTGGTACCGAAGCGTCTGGCATTAAACAACCCAGAAAGGATTGCATCGATTGTAGCTATTCCGATGCAAGCCTTATCGGCGATCGCTTCGCCAATGGTGTATTTCTTAAGTGCTTCTACAGATTTGATCCTGCGGTTACTGGGAATTACAGCTTCTACCGAGCCGCAAGTCACCGAAGAAGAAATTAAAATCTTAATTGAGCAAGGTACCGAAGCCGGAACCTTTGAGGAAGCTGAACAGGATATGGTGGAGCGAGTCTTTCGTTTAGGCGATCGCCAAGTCAGCTACTTAATGACACCCCGTCCCGATATTGTCTGGCTAGACTTGGATGACACTGCCGAAGAAAATCGCCAAAAAATGGTTGATAGTGCCTATTCTCGGTATCCAGTTTGTCAGGGGGGACTTGACAATGTGCTGGGTGTTATTCCTGTCACCGACTTATTAGCTAGGAGTTTCCGAGGGGAAGCGCTGGACTTGACACTAGGATTGCGACAACCCGTCTTTGTCCCAGAAAGCACCCGTGGTTTGAAAGTTTTGGAATTGTTTAAGCAAACCATCACTCACATGGCGCTGGTAGTGGATGAATACGGCGTGATTCAAGGATTAGTCACTCTCAACGACATCATGAGCGAAATCGTGGGTGATGTTCCTTCAACAGATGGGCAGGATCAACCACAAGCTGTGCAACGCGAAGATGGTTCCTGGCTTTTAGATGGGATGTTACCTGTAGAGGAGTTTTTGGAACTTTTCGGTATGGAAGAGTGGCAATCTGATGAACGCGGCAGTTATCAAACATTAGGCGGTTTTGTGATCACCCATTTAGGTCGTATTCCTGCCGCAGCAGATCATTTTGAATGGCAAAGTATGCGAATTGAGGTCATTGATATGGATGGGAACCGCGTTGATAAGGTGCTAGTGATACCGAAGGCAAATAAATCACCGGATACGAAAAAATCTGATTAGTATTGGGCGTTGGTAATTATTGTTTACCGAAAATTTGGGTAAAAGCCCTGTCATAAAGGACGGCTTGAAGTGGTAAAATCCTGGCAACAGGAAGGGTAATCAACCTGTCTAAAAACCCGGTTGCTGCCTAAACCGCAGACACTGAACCTTGATAATTGAATCTATGCGGTTCTGCTGCATTGTTCTAGTTTTCTCCTGGCAGCAGGTAAAAGATTCACAAGAACTAGACGAATCAGTTTTTGAAGCATATTTGTTTCAAGCTAAAAAGGACTTGCAGTTATGCAACTAGGGTAGGGCATACCCGAAGTAACGCTTGGGGAGAGCCTCACCTCTGGCTTAGACGACGCAAGGAATCTAAGTTAAGTGATCTCAGCGAACCAAGAATCCCCGTGCGTTCACGCCGGGGAGTGTCAATATTTCCAGTGCCATGCAAATCCACTAGTTATGCATTTTGTCAAGTCCGAGATAAGCGTTTGACGGCTTCACCTGCTAGCAACTGATGAGCTTGTTCCAGAAGTTGGAGTATTTTATCGGCGTGGGGACTGCGGGCAAGACATTGCTGCAAGTCTAATTCGTCTAGTCGGTCAGCTTTGTTGCCGGGGAACCAGTGGTTGCCATTGCCAAGGAGGTTGTAGCGCATTTTGGCATAGTCTAGCAGATCATAGGCGATCGCTAAATTCCGCAGCCACAAAATCACCCGAATATTTACCTCCCCAGGGGTTTGGTCAAAGGTTGGTAGATTTGTTTCCCAGGATTTTACCCAATCTTCTCCCAAAGTCGCGATCGCTTCTGACTCCAACCTTCCTAAAATTGGTGGCAACATTTCTGATGCTCGATCTACTAACTCTAAAGTCTTCAGGTGTTCATCAAAATCTTGTGGTTTTGCTGCTCCCAAGCTCAGGGTATGCACCTCTTGATGACTCAAACAAAACAAATCATTAAACACCATTGGACTCAACGGAGCGCAAAGATTTACTAATTTTTGTGGAGGTTCATACAACAAACCTCCTTTATTAGATGGGCTAATAATAAACACCCCCATATCGTGGCGTTTAGCTGCTTCAATTGCCTCCCAATTCCATTGATTAATGTAGTACCAGTGCAGGTTGACGTAATCAAATTGATTGGTATTAATTGTCTGCACAATCATATCTGTTGATCCGTGTGTAGAAAAGCCAATAAATCTAACTTTTCCCTCTGCTTGCAACTGCTGCGCTACTTCTAAACAGCCACCAGGACGAATGCTATAATCTAACGACTCAGCATGATTGATACCGTGCAACCCTAAAAGGTCAACATAATCTAGTTGGAGATTTTGCAATGATTGTTCAAATGTCTCACGGAATTCTTTCGCATCTGCCTTTGGGCTGATTTTGGTCTGAACAATCAATTTTTCGCGGGGAAATTGAGGTAGAACTCTTCCCAATTGCATTTCGGAAGTGCCATAACCACGAGCAGTTTCAATATGATTAATCCCAACCTCAACTGCCCTTCTAATAGTCGCTTCGAGATTCGCCTGGTTATCAGCAGGAATTTCATCATTGGGAACATCTTCCCATTTGAACTGATATCTCATGCCACCGCAGGAAAACACTGGCATCTGTAATTCTGTGCGTCCAAATCGTCTATATAGCATCAGCAGATTGTGAATTACTTACCAACTTAAAATCTAATAACAAAAGTCTCCTTTGTCTATTAGACTTACGACCACTCTATTGTCAGTTAGCTCGAATTCTCCGTTTAGCCGATTAAACCGACAGTTGCGACTTTTTTATAAGTCAGCCCCAAAGCTGCTTATGGGTCAATTTTTGCACAAATTATAGTAGTCAAATACAACATCGAAAAGACTTTATCCTTTTTTATAAAAATTTGCTGAATCAAAAAATGATTATCATTGAATCTTCATTTTGCCTCCTCATATGTAAAATTAGTATGAAGAAATAACTATGATTGGCTTAAATAATTAAGTAGGTTACTGTAAAAAGTTATCATTGTAGTAAAGTAAAAAGCATAAGTAAATTGGAGCGGCAAAAGCCGAATATCAAAACTTCAAAAGACCTCTTGCATAAATCAAACAATTTGAACCCCACCCCGCCAAAGCTACGCTTTGTCTCCCCTCCCCGTTCTTTGGGAGGGGTTGGGGGTGGGATGTTAAGGACTTTTGCAAGAGATCTAAAGACCTAGGAGGCACGAACAAATAAGGTTTGAGCTTCGCTTATCTTTATTTAAATAGTTAATTTGTGCTTTTATACTTACGTCGAATCCGTGAAACACTCATATCTGGGTTTTATATCACTTAGGACTTACGCACTGTGCAAATTAACCATAATGTGATTGACGCAAAATTAATGTTTCAGTCCCTGAACACAACCTTGATTTGGTCGCATATTAACTGTGTTGAGTGTTAGGTACGGCTCAAAAGCCCAAAATTCCTATCGCAATATATGTATGATGCGTAAGTCCTATCACTATATATAAAGCAGACATGAAGCGAAAACCTTGCACACGAGCTTAACATCTGTGTAAAGGTAACGCAATATACGGATAAAAATTCCACTTTTTTCTCGCAGGGAACAACCATTCAAGCCTTTTCGTTACAAGCCAACACTTGCAGCAAGCAAATTCAACGTTGATTTTTTGATGGTGATAAGCTAAAAAACATCTAATTTGCATAATCAAATTAAATATAACTTTTGAGGGATGGGCCGAAAAGCCCGCCCAGTGTATGCAATTTCAATGTGGAACAGCTTACCACTATGCCCAAACTCTCAATTTTTGATTAGCAACATTAGAACAGTCCAAAATGGAATACGGACGCATAAAATGTATAGAAATTGGCTTCTCTCCGGATATGTAAATATTTATGAGCCATATATGACAAGACTTACAAGCCATTAGCTTTTGTTGATCTCACTTGCAGCTATGAGAATTTATTTTTATTAAACTATTAGCAATTCTCTAGAAATGCTTATGAAAGCGACCCAATTTTTAACACGATCTTCACTTTATAAAGTTTTGTAACAAAACTCAAGCTTATGATGCATTTCGTTGTATGTTGTTTGTGGAAGTTTTGTTAATCAGTAATTATGCGTAAAAAACAGATAACCTCTAAGCAAAAATGAAGTAGTATAAGTAAAAATGCTACAGTAATTTCTCAGAAGAAATAATTGTATCTCTTATCTTAATAGAAGCTTAAATCTGTAATAGAACCATAGTAATCCAATTCAACAATTACCTACCTTAAAAATCCTAATATTTTTACCTGATCTAGCTGATTATTAACGTCAGTAATTTTATTGGGCTATAAATTAACTCACCAACAAATGCTTTTTTTTGGTATCAAAGCTCAAAATTTCCAGAATAAACTGCAACAAAAGCTAAATATTTGGGTAGTAACCGCACTCAAACCGACGCTGTGAAGATGCTTTTGATCAAGAATTTAAAGTTACTCTGAAGAAAATAAAAATACTTAATCTTTTACTACAAAGCCAAGATTTATGTGAAAGAAAAATCTGACATAGACCACTTGTTTTATACAAGTATAAGTTTCCAGCAAGCAGCAAATTTTCACTACACCAAGTTTTCCTAACTATGAGTAATCAAAGCATTACAACAAGTAAGTTCAGTGAAGTACCTTTGGATTTACGTGCATCCGCATTTACCACGATACGCAAGGGTTCGTGGTGGTTGAGATTAACAACATTGTTTTTAGTAGACTGTACTCTTTTATCTTCAGCTTGGGTTTTAGCAGGGTATCAATCTACTTATGAGCCTTTTACTTGGTATATACCGAGTTACTATTTACCGATTCTAATAACTATCGCGATTCAAATAGGATCATTAGCTATCGAAGGTATTTATCGAGAAGGTCAAAAACGCTATGACTATTTCAATATTACCAAATCGCTAACTTTTGCTCATGGATTAATTCTTCTAGTTGGTTTTCTATACAAACCACTTGTTGATATTACACGTCCAAAGTTAATACTATTATCTTGGTTTTTAAGCATACTTTTTATCTGTGCAGGTAGATATGCGGTAAATCTTACTCTTGAATATCTACGCAAGCAGAAAAAAATAGTTCGCTCTTCTGTCTTCATTATTTGTGATGCTCAAGATCATGAGCAGATTTCTAGCTTCATAAAAAAAGAAAAGCATTACATTGTATCTGGAACAGCGAATGCTAATTCATTAGACAGATATCAGCGTCAAGAAACATTGAAACAACTTAATGAATTAGGCGTAACAGAAGTTTTTATATCTTGGGATGCGCTCAAAAATAGAATGTTTTTATGTTGGTTATTTCAAGCATCTGGGATCCAAGTACATATTTTGCCGATGGAATTAAAACCAATTTATAAAAACATAGAGTTTAATAAAATAGGCGGAATGCCTTGTTTGAGTTTAGATTGCCCGATAATTACAGGTAAAGATTTTTGGATCAAGCGCACTTCCGATTTTTGCTTTGCAACTTTATTTGTAATATTATCATTCCCGATTTATACAGCTATAGCTATAGCTATAAAACTGGATTCTCCTGGTACAGTATTTTACAGGCAAACCCGTATAGGTTTACATGGGCAACAGTTTAAAGTCTGGAAATTCCGAACCATGAGGTCTGATGCAGAAAAATTACAGAAAGAATTAGAAGCATTAAATGAAACGAAAGATGGGATTATCTTTAAAATCAAAGACGATCCTCGTATTACACGTATTGGAAAATTCCTTCGTCGTTACAGCTTAGACGAATTACCTCAACTTTTTAATGTTATCCTTGGAGAAATGAGTATAGTAGGACCTCGTCCTTTACCTACTAGAGATGTTGATAAGTTTGCTGAACACCATTTTATTCGACATGAAGTTTTACCTGGTATTACAGGTCTTTGGCAAATCTCAGGTCGCTCAGATATTTTAGATTTTGAACAAGTGATTAATCTTGATCTTAATTACATCGAAAATTGGTCGCTTCGGTTAGACTTTGAAATTCTCCTGAAAACAGTTATGGTAGTTTTGAAAAAAGAAGGTGCTTATTAAGGAATAACAAAGCTATAACAGACGGTTGTAATTAGAGAGTTTGCCTAGTGATAAAAGATTGTAATTTACAGTGTAATTTATCACTAATTAAATTTAGGTTTATCTACTAGGCTGAGTAATTAACTACCTGTTTTATAGGATATTTGAAAAGTGCTTAGTGATATATTAAATACTTTTAGATTCTCCTAAATCCACGCTACTTGCTTCTCCTCTTTGGAAATGCTTCGCGTAACTTGCTTCCCCGTACGAGTATAAATCCGCAAAGTCTTCCAACGCAGTGGTTTCCATTAAAGAGGGGTTAAGGAAAATCAATAAGTGCTTAAAATCACACCAGACCACTTTTCAAATATCCTTTAAGGGTTCATCTACAAAAACTTCGTACCGATATATCCGAAAAAATATGAGATGTATCGGTATTGGTGATTCCAAATGAAGGAATTAAGAATTATAAGAATGGTAGAAAAGTACAAATTCATAAGTAATTCTCTTTCAATGATAGTCAATAAGTTAGCGCAAAGCATTACAGCTTTTGTATTAAGCGCTGCTATTGCTCGTGCTCTAGGAGCTGAGGCTTTAGGGCAGTATTTACTAGCGTATAGCTACTACTTTATCTTTGTGGGCATTGCTTCACAAGGGCTAAAGATATTGTTTACCAGAGAACTAGCCCGTGAGCCACAAAAAACACCAGTTTATTTAATGAGTGGTACGTGCTTGCAATTAATATTTAGTTTCTTCAGTTATGCTGCATTAGTGATTGTAGTATTTTTACTTCCCTATAGTTCCAAAACCTCGACTGTTTGCTACATAGTGGGCTTGACAATAATTCCCTTTGCGCTTTCCAACATCACCGAAGCAATTTTTCAAGCTAAAGAAAAGATGCATCTGATTGCAATCTCTACAGTACCAATTTATATCTTACGCCTAATAATAATGATTTGGGCGATGCAGTTGAAATATGGAATCGAATATTTAGGAGCGATACTATTTTTTTCAGAAACACTAATTCTAGTAATTGAATGGATTTTTATTACACGGTTAGTCCAAATACAATGGCAGATTGATCGAGGTTTTATCTTAAAGACAATCAAAAACGCCCGGACATTTTTTGCTATTGAAGCAATAGCTGTAGTTAGTGACAGAATTCAGATATTGATTCTTTCATTGTTAGGAAATGAGTTTTTAGTAGGTCTGTTTGGCGCAATAACACAATTGCTACAACCATTTCTGATTATTGCTAACAGTATAACTTTAGCAATATTTCCAAGATTTCTAAAATCAGTATATCAAGGAAAGGATAAGCAGAAACAGATCAGTGAAAAAATTATTGAAATCTTACTAATGATAGGATTACCCTTATTTCTTGGATTATTATTTTTTGGCAAAAATTTACTGGTTTTGATTTATGAATCTGACTTTGCTGAGGCAAACACAGCCCTTAGCTTAAGTGCTATGTCACTCCTTTTCCTACCCTTCACACGCACACTTTGCTATGTACTTGTAGCTAATCATTTTGAGGTGGTGAATCTTCGTGAAGTAGTTATTACAACTACATTAGGGAGTTTGGGAGGTGTGGCATTAGTTTCGCAATATCACTTATTAGGTGCAGGTATAATGGTATTGCTAATGGCTATTATTGCCTTTAGCCAGTATGTTTACTTTACCTATACTCTCTTATTTCCATTAAACTTATCGCGAATTATTCGCCGCCCTGTTGTAATAAGTACTTTGATGGTGGTTATATTTTTAATTTTAAAAAAAATTAATTTAGACTTTTTATTTACTCTGATTATTGCAACCTCCTTCTATATTTTTTTTATGATTTTTATAACTATTAATGCTTTAGGTGGAATTCATGTTGTATGGCAAAAAATTATCAAAAACCGATAAACTTTTAATGAATGTTACCGTTGATAAAACATCAGATTTGCAAAACCAATAAATAATTTAAGGAATTTATAACAATGAATATTGAATATCTTGAATCAGAAAAAACAAAAAACCAAAAAATCCCAATGGTAAATCAAAGTAACGAAATAATAGTCACCGTCGTTATTCCTACACGCAATAGACCACAAATTGTTGCTAGGGGTGTGGGAACTGCATTAACTCAAACGCTACAATCAATTGAAGTGATTGTGATCATAGACGGCCCGGATAAGGAAACAGTCAATGTACTATCTCAGATAGGTGATCCAAGATTGAGAGTAATAGAACTACCAAAAAATATTGGGCCATCAGGGGCTAGAAATACTGGTGTGAGAGAAGCTAAAGGCACTTGGATAGCCTTTTTAGACGATGATGATGAATGGCTTCCAGAAAAACTGGAGCGTCAACTTGAAGTAGCAAATAATTCCCATTATAATTTTCCAGTTGTTGCCAGTCGTTTCATTTCCCAGACTCAAAAAGGTGAATTTATTTGTCCGAGAAGGCTACCTAATGTCTCTGAACCTTTAAGTGAATATCTTTTCGTGCGTAACTCCTTTTTTAAAGGAGAGGGCTTCATCCAAACCTCAACTATTTTTGTGAAAAAAGAGTTAATGCAAAAAACGCCTCTGGAAGAAAAATTTTATAGACATGAGGATTGGGAGTGGTTGCTTCGGGTTAGTGCTATGGAAGGGGTAGGAGTAGAGTTTGTGCCTGAACCTATGGCAATCTGGCATTCAGAAATCGGAATCAAGCGTTTAAGCAACATCAATGACTGGAAATATTCGTTGGATTGGATTCGTTCCACCCGCGATTTAGTCACACCAAAGGCTTATTCAAGCTTCATTGCAACAGTTGTCAGTTCTTGTGCGTCCTCAGTAGGTGATTGGAAAGCCTTTTTTCCTTTATTGTGGGAAGCTATACGCTGGGGCAAGCCCCGACCGATTGATATATGTTTGTACTTAAGTATGTGGCTGTTCCCTCAGCAGTTCAGGCAGCAACTTAGCTCTATTTTAACCAAGAAGTTCAAAACATCAGAGCCTGTTCATACAAGAAAGGTAGAAAGCAGATAGCGCGAGACACAAAAGCTTTGAGATGAAATTATAGGCTTTTAAACGTGAGTTAGTTTTGTCTTCTGGCTTAATGAAAAAAAATGTCATCCTCAAAATCTAGACATCTGATTAAAAGTGAGTGAATAGAGAGAGCGTAAAGTATTTGTCGAAATAAACTGATACTCGTAACGGCAAATTTGTGCCTTAATTTAATTTCTTCAATGTATATTGTGTATACGGTGATATTTACATTTTATAGAAAATGAGGAAATTTTTAATTTCTGCGGAACAATTAGTTACAATCGCTTTTTTGATGATCTATTCAGGCACTCCACTAGATGCGTTTTTGACGAGTGGCTATACCGTCAAAGAAGGTGACAGAATTATATTCAGGTTGCTTTTCACTCTAACCTATATAGTTAGCCTCTTCCTAATTACTCTACGTTGGAAGAAGGTTAGTTACGTCTTTAGCAGAGATAAATTTATTTGGCTATTACTCCTAGTTTGCGCACTTTCTATTTTTTGGTCTTTGGATTCAGATATTACTATACGTCGTGTTTTCGGTTTGGCAGGAACAATGCTATTTGGGCTTTATTTCGCTTCACGCTACACCTTAAACGAACAACTTAAGTTGTGTGCATATATGCTTGGGATCTCAGCATTTATGTGTCTCGTATTTGCTGTATTATTTCCACAGTATGGGATTGGAAGCGCTGGAGACCCAACAGCTTGGCGAGGAATATACCCACAAAAGAATGTTCTAGGTAAGAGATTTGTACTTAGTGCAGCAATATTTTTATTCCTTGCTATGACTAATCGAGAAAATCGCAGGTTTTCATGGCTTGGTTATATTATTTCTGCAGCACTTGTATTATTGTCGAAATCAACAACATCTCTAGGTAATTTGATAATTATTACGGCAGTTTTTCTTACATATGATCGAATTTTACGTTTAAACTATAAAGTAATGATACCTACTTTGACGTTGCTGTCAACCATTAGTGTAGCTTTCTATACATTTTTTACCCTACAAGCTGATACAATTCTAGGCACAGTAGGTAAAAACACAACACTAACTGGACGTGCAGATTTATGGCCTGCTGTATTGAATATGATTGAGAAAAAACCGTGGCTAGGATATGGCTATGGTGCATTCTGGATAGGAGACACTAGTGAGTCTTCTATTGTTATACAAGCTATACAATGGGATGCTCCTAATGCTCACAATGGTTTTCTGGATCTCTGGCTAGCGGTGGGTCTAGTAGGAGTATTGGTTTTTCTAATTGGGTTCGTTATTAATTTCTTAAGAGCAATATATTTATTCCGATGGAATCAAAAAGCTGAACATTTATGGCTCTTAGTCTATCTAACCTTTATTATTCTTTCCAATCTAACTGAAACTACATTGTTAGAGCAAAATAGTTTAGAATGGATACTTTATGTATCAGCAGTCTTATCAAGTAAACTTTGTACAGGCGCAAATATCAATAGACTTCCTCAGTCTCACGATAAAGCTACGCAGTGCTTTGAACCCCCTAATGCCCCTAAATCCCAATTACCGTAGATGCAAGAACCTTGATCAAGTAAATAACTGAAGCAGAGGGAATTAATTATTCTCTAAAAATGGTATATTAAATGGTGCGCAAAGATAGTCTATACTATTGTCATATTGTCAAATCGGATGATTATTGTCAATTGCAGTAGTATGTGCATTCTCTAACTCAGTTTTTAGTTTCTTGCTAAATATCTGTATTTTGGAAGATTTATGTTGGAAAAATCTATGGAATCTAGAGAATCTATTGATTTAGACCTTGGTCGTTACTTATTGATATTGAAACGATGGTGGCTACCTGCTAGTGCGATATTTGCAGCTACAGTTATGCTCAGTGCTATAGCTACACAATTCATTAAGCCAACCTATGAAGCTGAAGGAAAACTATTATTTAGAATTCCTTCTTTTAAAGTAGTAGG
>NZ_JAIVFV010000160.1 GCF_020829445.1 Nostoc sp. CHAB 5836 | reverse complement strand
ATTGGGGATAGCGTTACACAACCCCCCACTAGCATCAACATCTTTTTAAACCACCATTATCATGGTTTTTCAACAAAATTAATTTTTGTTTCAATTCAATTAAATTATTTTATCTAAGACAAACGAAGAACTAAATAAAAATCATGATCATTGGATTTGAAAAAATTATCATTATATTTTATATTCTATTGAGAATAAGTTTCATTTTTTTCGAGATTCTGGTAGTCTAATTTTGGATTGTGGATGACGTTATAGAGGCACTACATGGGAATTCAGAATTTGTTTGCGGCAGGCGGTGTGGTTATGTGGCCCCTGCTGGCGTTTTCGGTCTTGGGCGTGGCACTGATCATCGAGCGAATCAGGTTTTGGGTACGGATCAATCAGCGTCAAAGCCGTGTGGTGCGAGATGTTTTGAATCTCTACCGTCTCGATAATGTTGTCGGTGCAATAGATAAACTTCAGAAAAACGCAGATTTGCCACTCGCCCGGATTTTTCTAGCGGCTTTAGAATTGGAAGAGCCAAATCCAGAAGAATTTCGCTTGGCATTAGAAAGCGAATCGCAGGCTGAGATACCTGTGTTAAAACGTTTCCAAAACCTTTTTGAGACAATTATTAGTCTGGCACCACTGTTGGGTCTTCTCGGCACAGTGTTAGGATTGATAACTTCCTTTGCCTCCCTAAACCTTGGTGATGTGGGAGGTACTAAAACAACTGGTGTTACATCCGGGATTAGTGAAGCTTTGGTATCAACCGCATCAGGATTGATAGTTGCCATATTCATACTCATGTTTGCCAATACCTTTCGGGGACTGTACCAGCGCCAAATTGCCCTAATTCAGGAGTATGGGGGACAGCTAGAATTACTCTACCGCCGTCGTTATGAAAGAGGAGAAAAAACTTATGCGTCTACCAGATGAACCAGAACTTCCACCACAGATCAACATCGTGCCGATGATTGATGTGATTTTTGCAATTTTGACATTTTTCATCATGTCCACTTTGTTTTTAACGCGATCAGAAGGTTTGCCAGTAAATTTACCAAAGGCTACCACAGCGAAACAACAGCAAGTTCCCACTAAAATTACCATTACTGTAGATGAACAAGAACAGGTGAGCGTGAACCGTCAACCAGTTGTCATTGATGATTTGACAGGGAAAGTGCGGACTTTAGTTGGTTCTAACCCAGAAGTTTTAGTGATTATTAATGCTGATGAAAAAGTTGATTATGGGCGAGTAGTGGCTGTGATGGATCGGGTGCGTCAAGTTCCGGGGGCAAAGTTAGCGATCGCTACCCAAAAATAAAAAGTTCAGAGAGTCAGGAAAATTCTATCTTCTGACTCCTAACTCCTTTTTGTCTAAGTAAGTTGGCGTGAAAAAACCTAAATATGTTACGAAACGTAAATAGGCTTAAAACCCTTGTAAATGACGAAGGACAAATGACAAATGACAGCCTTAGCCAGTTAGCTTTAATTGCGCCGACCTACTTACTAAATAAGTCGGCAAGAATAAACCAAACTATATTACGAAATGCAAATACACCTTAAACCCTTATAAATCAATACAGTTCAGTTAAGCATTTCTTTATTCTCCAAAGGAATAAGAGTTTCAGAGAGTTATTGCGTAAGTCCTATGAGCGTTTTAGCCTTAACCCAAGCGTATTGCGTTAAAACGTACTTTAGCTATGAGCCAGGAACTTCAACTCCGGGTGGTTTATGTCTAGAATTAAATAGCCCTGCGCATCTGCAATTCTTGAGATATAAGTTTAGATAATAATTCTTGGTGTGAATGGATAAAAAAGTGGTCACTGTTGAACTCATGTAATGAGAAAGCAGCGATGGTTTGCTCTCGCCATGCTTGCAGTTGCTCATGACTAACTTCTTGGTCTTGCAAACCACCAAAAACAGTAATAGCACACTCCAAAGGCTGTTTTTGACTGTAAATATAAGTTTCCAGAACTGCAAAATCTGCCCGCAAAATAGGGAGGAACATCTGCATTAGTTCCATGCTCTCTAGTACTGCTTTGGGTGTACCATTAAGACTGCGTAGCTCATTGAGCAAATCAGGGTCAGATAGGACGTGGAGGGGTGGTTTTGTCAACGGGATTTGTGGGGCGCGACGAGCCGAGATGAAGAGGTGAAAGGGAGTAAGACTATACTGAGAGCGAAGTAGACGGGTCAACTCGAAGCTAACTAATCCACCCATACTGTGCCCAAAAAAAGCGAATGGTTTGTCTAAGTATGGTATTAGAACTGGAGCGATCGCTTGAACAAGAGGTTCTAATCGCGTCAAGGGTGCTGATTTAATCTGTCTTCCCCGTCCCGGATATTCCACAGCACAGACTTCGACATTACTAGGTAGATTATTAGGCCATGTGCGAAAAATTGCCGAACTACCACCAGCGTAAGGAAAGCAGAATAAACGCAAATTGGCTTGAGGGTTTGGTTGGGGACAGGTAACCCAGAAATTGAAGGTCATTTTTTGAGATTTTTATCTAAAAAATAGAATATTAGGCTGATATGTGATAATTTAATATATGAAAACAGCATACCCAAGATCGATTTTATAACATAATTTTAAACAATAGTGCTAAAAAACATCATTATTTACTTAACTACGGTATTAGTATATTAGAAAAAAACAAATTACCGACTCTTTTGTTTCGAGTTTCTATTCATAAATTGACTTATGAATCTTCATTTATAGACTTAGTAGGCGCTCAGGGCTATTTCATTCTAGACATAAACCACCCGGAACTGAAGTTCCTGACTCATAGCTAAAGTCCGTTTAAACGGACTATAATCCAATACGCTTGGGTTAACGTCAAAAACCTTGTATTGCGTAGGTTGGGTTGAGGAACGAAACCCAACATTTCGCGGGGTTTGTTGGGTTTCACGACCTTCAACCCAACCTACAATTATCCTTAACCCAAGCGTATTGGACTATAATCTTTTCTCAGTCGTCTTGAGACGACTTTCGCTATTAGACTCAGAATTAATTCTGAGGCGGGCTAGATGAGAATGAAATAGCCCTGGTAGACGCTGCACATAACCTCTCTCATCTGCAAAACTATTGTTTGTGCAACATAGTTTCGAGTGTATCTTAATTACGAGTTAGTATGACAAACATCCCAACAACTTTGGTTCTTGCAATGTCGGCTGATGGAAAAATTTGTTCTATAGATCCGAAAGCACCCAGTGACATTGACCTTGTTGATTTTGCGCACTTGGAATATCAAACTTCTCTTGCAGATTTAATCCTGGTGGGGGCTAGAACAATTCGGATTCACGGAGAGAATTTGATAATTAATAATCCGGAATTGTTGGCAGCACGTAAAATTCGAGGTCAGTCTCCCCAGCCTATTACCTGTGTTGTTTCACGTTCACTAGACTTATCCCCGACTCTACCTTTTTTTAGTCAGGAAATTGAGCGATGGATATTTACGACACAGAATAGTTTGCAACAAAATTGTGATGCAACAAGCTTAAGTAAAAAAGCTGAATTAATTGCCTTGGGAGATACAGATTTGGATTGGGATAAAGGCTATAGCTTGATGGCAGAGCGAGGTATCAGCAAGGTTGTTGCTTTGGGCGGTGGCTCTTTGACAGCTTCTTTAATAGAAGCAAAACGAATTGATGATTGGTGGTTGACTATTTGGCCTTTGATTTTTGGAGGTAAGGATGCACCCACTCCAGTAGAGGGAGAAGGTTTTCTTCCTTGTGATGCTCCTCGTATGGAATTGATAGAAACGCGTCAAGTTGGAAATGACGTATTTTTGCATTATCGCACCCTCAAATAATCTCGATTTTGTTAGCTTACCGATTTCTCATCCTTGAGCTAGTAGTTTTGTCAAGCTAATTTTGAGGGTTTGTAGTAAGCACTTTAGTGCTTAGAAAATAAGGACGCTTTGTCCTTACTACCAACTTGCTTCCCGTCAATTTAAACTTGACAAACTACTAAGTAAGTTGGCGCGAAAAAATCAAAGTATGTTACGAAACGTCAATAAACTTAAAATCTTTACTAATGACCAATGACAAAGGACAAATGACAGCCTTAACCAGTTATCTTTAATTGCGCCGACCTACTTAGTAACTTTTGAAATTTTAATCCTTGATAATGAAGCTCGCGTGTTCTAATCTTTTAGTAGACTGACAAAAGTCCGTGTACATAAAACACTTCAAGCCAGTTTTGGCAAGATTTTTGAGAACAAAGAGAGAAACAAACTTATGGGACTTTTCGATCAAATTCTTGGCGCCGTCGCTAATCCCAATCAACAGGGCAACTTAGGTCAACTGGGAAGTATTGTCAACACTGTACAACAGTTGAGCAGTAGCACAGGTGCAGACCCTTCTGCCATCCAATCAGTTTTGTCAATTGTGGGTGGTCAAGTGCGTTCTGCTCTACAAGATAAGCAAGCCACGGATGGTAATGAAGCCACGCAAAATTTAGTGAGTCAATATGCTGGTACTTCTGGTAACCCCCAAGCCGTCAATTCCCTATTTTCTCCTGAGATACAACAGCAGGTAGCTGAGGTTGCTTCCCAGCGCACTGGACTAGATGCTGGTATGGTTCAACAATTGCTGCCTTTGGCAGTACCTTTGGTGCTAAAGTGTTTGCAATCAGGCGCCAATGCTCAAAATCCCCAAGCTGGCGAAAATCCTGTACTGAATTCCTTTTTAGATGCCGATGGCGATGGTGATGTCGATATCGCTGATGCTATCCAAATGGCTAGTAGGTATATGAGACAATAACACTTTTCTGCACTCCTAACTCCGCAATGGAGATGCGATTAATCGCGTCTCCCCTCCCATAAGCCAGACACCGCTAGTCAAACCTTCCTAGATTTTTAGCTAAAACATAGGCTGAGAACATGGTAAATTTACAAATATAAATCAGACAACCTATGTCTAAATTGTTTGACTGTATTACTGAAGAACTACAAAACTTTATTGCTGCCCAACACCTTTTTTTTGTTGGCTCTGCACCTTTGAGTGCTACGGGTCATGTTAACCTGTCTCCTAAAGGTCTGGACTGTTTTCGCATCTTCTCTCCCAACCGAGTAGGTTACGTAGACCTCACAGGCAGTGGTAACGAAACATCAGCCCATTTGCAAGAAAATGGGCGAATAACGTTCATGTTTTGTGCTTTTAAAGAACCTGCGCGTATCTTGCGTCTTTATGGTCGAGGAACCACGATTTTATCAAGTTCTCCAGACTGGAACTTCTTGTATTCTCTGTTTTTGCCGATACCTGGAACTCGTCAAATTATCGTCGCTGACATTGAAAAAATCCAGACCTCCTGTGGTTTTGGCGTACCACTCTATGAATATCAAGGTCAGCGCCAAACTCTAGTAAACTGGGCTACCAAAAAAGGCGAAGAGGGAGTTCGAGAATATCAACAGCAAAAAAATCTTGCCAGTATTGACGGTTTAGCGACACCACTGAGTAAATTACCCTAACTTTGCCTGATGGATTATTCTATTCGACCACTCACACAAGAAGATGAGCCTTTTCTCTGGGAAATGCTTTACGAAGCAGCCCATATGATAGAAGAAGGTAATTTAACAGTGCAAGATGCGAAGAATAATCCTGATTTGGCAAAATACGTGAAAAATTGGGGATGTAAAGATGATAGTGGCTTCGTTGCTATTTGGGAAAGTAGTAATCAGCCAATAGGAGCCGCATGGCTGCGTTTATTGACAGGTGAAAATAAAGGATATGGCTATGTTAGCGATCGCACTCCTGAATTAGCAATAGCAATTCTTCCCCAACATAGAAATCAAGGTATAGGAACGCAGTTACTCATACATTTGTTAGCAGCAGGCAAAACATCTTATCCATCAATATCGCTTAGTACTAGAGCAACAAATCCAGCATTTGCTTTATATAAACGATTTGGCTTTGAAGTCGTCCCCGGTAGTGAGACAATCAACCGAGTTGGCGAAATCTCTCTGACAATGAAAATTAATTTTTAAACTGAAAGTTTGTCGCTTGTAGGGTGGGTATTACAATGCCACCCTACTGTAATATCTGACCATCTAAGCGACATAATTTTACTTTATTGATAATCTTTGCACCGATTCTTTCATAAAAATTGATTCCACGCTCGTTAGATACAGCTACAGTCCAATCGATTCTGCCACAACCTTTTTCCTCCCCAATCTGGCGCAAGCGTAGCATTAGCGCCTGACCAATTCCCTGGCTCCGATATTCAGCTTTGACATATAAATCATCAAGCCAAATTCCAGGTTTTGCTAAAAAAGTTGAATAGATAAAGTGATAGGTTGCCAATCCAATAGTATCCCCATCAACCTCAGCTAAAACAACAAAAGCAAGGGGCTTTTCTCCAAATAAATCAAGTTCTAATTTTTCAGGAGTTGCTTCTACAGATTCAGGACAACCATCAAATTCAGCTTTCAAATGAATCAATTCCATAATCGCAGCAATATCTCTCTGATTTGCATCTCTAATTGAAATGTTTTTATGGCTCATATTCTACCCAGGGCTATTTCATTCTAGACATAAACCACCCGGAACTCAAGTTCCTGGCTCATAGGTAAAGTCCGTTTTAACGGACTATAACCTTTTTTCAGTAGTCTTTAGTTTCGCTATAAGAGAGGTGAATTAATTCTGAGGCGGGCTAGATGAGAATCAAATAGCCCTGTCTTCTACCTCTTTGCTATTTACCTAAAACTCGTATTTGGAAATAATCTCTGTCTCACTTTTTGCTGAATCTATCCACTCTTGCATTGCTGGAAGTGCCCAAACTGCTTCAACATAATTTCTAGAAATCGGATCTAACTGCACATCATAGGTTACAAACCGCAGAACAACTGGAGCAAAGAATGCATCAGCAATCGTGAAATTTCCAAATAACAAATTACCACCATTCCCAAATTTTTGACGTGATTCTTGCCAGATACTGGTAATGTGGTCAATGTCTTGTTGCACGCCAGATACTAAACCTTTACCGGGGTATTTAGTACGGCAATTCATCGGCATATTCTGACGTAGATTTTGAAAGCCTGAGTGCATTTCCGCACTGATAGAACGGGCTAATGCCCTTGCAGCCTTATCCTTTGGCCACCATTGCAAAGTCGGAAACGTTTCAGCAAGATATTCACAAATAGCGAGAGAATCCCACACCGTTTGCGTATCGTGCAATAATACAGGTACTTTTCCTGATGGGGAGTATTGCCGAATTTTCAATGAAAAATCCTCGTTGTTGTAGAGAGGAATCCTAATTTCATTGAATTCCAAACCGAATTGCTTCATCGCTAACCAAGGACGGAGCGACCAAGATGAATAATTTTTATTGCCAATTACCAAAGTAAGTTGCGTCATATTTTTAATACCGATAAAGCTCTTCATGTACTTAAATCTAATATAGGACTACTATTTGATTTCTGAACAGATACGTAGGGTGCGTTAGCGTTTCGCGTAACGCACCGAATCCTTAAGAATGGTGCGTTACGCTGTCGCTAACGCACCCTACAAATACTTAATGTTGTTCAAAAATCAAACCGGATTCCTATAATTACGAATTACTGTCTTCTCTACGAGACGCTCCGCGAACGTAGCGGTAGCGACGCAGGAGTGTCATTACGAATTACAAATTAAGTAAGTTGGCGCGAAAAAATTAAAGTATGTTACGAAATGTAAATAGCTTTAAAATCTTTACTAGTGACCAATGACAAAGGACAAATGACAACCTTAGCCAGTTAGCTTTAATTGCGCCGGACTACTTACTTAAACCAATGCCTCCTTTAGCGAATTCTTCAACAGTTTGTTGTGAGAATTCATGAGTGGCGATCGCCTGCAACATTGCCAATGGTAAAGTCAAATGATGCGCCCCAGCTTGCAATGAGGCAGCTGCTTCTTCGGGAGATTTGATACTTGCTGCCAAAATTTCAGTATCACTGCCTTTGAGTACACTAGCCATATCCCGCACCAAAGCAATACCATCACCTAACAACCGAGTAGCCCGATTTACATAAGCTATGGCAATTTTAGCACCTGCTTCCCGTGCTACTGCGGCCTGTGCTGCACTGTAAATGGCTGTCACCGAACAGGTAATTTCTGGTGATAGACTCGCCACCACTTCAAACCCTAACGGTGTTGCGGGAATCTTTAAAATTGTTTGTGAACCAATAATCTCGAAAGCTTTTCTACCTTCAGCTAGCATAAGAGCTTGATCAGATGCCACAAGTTGATAGTATAACGGGCCATTGGTCAAGGCAACCAATTTTTTGAGCGTCGTTTCTGGTGGGGTATCGCTTTGAGATAACAGAGTGGGATTTGTTGTAATGCCTTTCACCCATCCCCAAAGCTTAACAACTTCAGCTTCCGATGCGATCGCTGAGTCTAGATATAGTGCCATAATTCTTCCCCTTAATGGTCTCGCTATCATGCCTATGCTGAGAACCTCCGGCTTAAAGCCTGTGGATGAAAGCTATCTGCCTGATTTATATTGTATCAATGCTGGTGTCCTCTCTCAAAACCTTACGCTCAAAACCGAAAGATTCTCGAATTTATAACCCCAATTAATCATTGGACTTTGGAAGTCCCTAAATTGGCGCGAAAAAATCAAAGTATGTTACGAAACGTAAATAGCCTTAAAATCATTACTTAAAGAACGGGAATTAATCTAGAGCCATTGTGACCGAATTTAATTTACAAATTCAAGAAAATAGTGATGGCTTTGCCAACGCCAAGGGCGAACGCTCATTAACTCCACTGGAGGATGCTTTACCTAGGTTGCTTCCCCTTAAGAGTACGATACACTGCGTCAATACTAAAGGCGATCGCCTTGACCGTTACCTTTCTCAAGAATTACCAGACTTATCCCGTTCGCGCATCCAACAGTTAATCGAACAGGGTAATGTCCAACTTAACGATCAAGTCTGCACATCTAAGAAAATTAATGTCAAAGTAGGCGATCGCATCACTCTTGATATACCAGAAGTCCAACCTTTAGAATTGCAAGCAGAAGATATCCCCTTAGATATCCTTTATGAAGACGACCAATTACTCATTCTCAACAAACCCGCAGGTTTAGTTGTCCATCCTGCGCCCGGTCATCCAGATGGCACTTTAGTAAATGCTCTGTTGGCTCACTGTCCCAATTTACCAGGAATTGGCGGAGTCCAACGTCCGGGAATCGTCCATCGATTGGATAAGGATACAACGGGAGCGATCGCGATCGCGAAAACAGATATTGCCCATCGTCATCTACAAGCTCAACTCAAAGCTAAAACTGCACGGCGAGAGTACTTAGGCATAGTTTACGGTGCGCCAAAAGCTCAAAGTGGCACTATAGACTTGCCCATTGGTCGCCATCCCCAAGACCGCAAGAAAATGGCGATTATACCCGTTGAACAAGGCGGACGAACAGCTGTCACTCATTGGCAAGTACTAGAACGCCTTGGTAACTTCAGCTTAATTCACTTTCAACTAGAAACTGGACGTACCCATCAAATTCGCGTCCACACCACCAAAATGGGTCATCCTATTGTCGGCGACCAAGTTTATAGTTCTGGTCATTCAGTGGGCGTCAATTTGCCCGGTCAAGCACTCCACGCTTGGCAACTAAAATTGCAGCATCCCCTATCTGGGGAGTTGATTGCAGTGACAGCAACCCCTCCCACCCACTTTACAAAACTTTTGGAGATGTTAAAAAGACGAATTGCACCCTCAGCTCATCCTACCCCCAATAAGTAAGTTGGCGTGAAAAAACCTACATATGTTACGAAACGTAAATAAGCTTAAAACCCTTGTAAATGACGAAGGACAAATGACAAATGACAGCCTTAGCCAGTTAGCTTTAATTGCGCCGACCTACTTATATAATAGACATCTCCCAAAAAGAATTGTTTTGACGTAGCAGTGCTACGTCTCTACAAGGGTTCTGGGTAAAGCATATTTAATTTATACCAGATGTCTAATGAGTTGCTTTTGCCTGGGAAAACAAGAAAAATATGTTGTTATCGCGTAAAGCCATTGCTACACCTTTTGTCATTTGTGCGTGTATTTTAGGAGTTGGCTTGATTCAATTCCCCCAATTGCAAAAGCTCATAAATAGCAAACAATCTGCCTCTTTAGAAACACTAGAAAAAGAAATAAAATCTGAAAATATCCGTCTTAATTTGCTTAAAACAATTCCTAGTTTTAGTTATGATAACTTAATTGCAGATTTTGTTTATCTCAATTTCTTACAGTATTTCGGAGATGATGAAGTTCGCGATCGAACAGGTTACAGTTTAAGCCCAGAATATTTTGAAGTCATTCTAGAACGTGACCCGCGATTTTTAGCAGCGTATCAGAGTCTTTCTATCAGTACTTCATTGTATGCTGCCATGCCAGAACGCGCGATCGCATTATCAGACAAAGGCTTAAAATCACTATCTCCCTGGGTTCCGGAAAAGTCTTATTACGTGTGGCGTTATAAAGGGGTTGATGAGTTATTATTTTTAGGCAACGCTAAAGCTGCCCAACAATCTTTTACAATGGCGGCAAACTGGGCTAGGAACTTTTCTGATGCAGAGAGTCAGTTGATAGCGAATACTTCCCAAAGAACTGCTGAATTTTTGAGCCGGAATCCTAACAGTAAATATGCTCAAATTTCTACCTGGTCAATTGTTTTAAATAATCACGTTGATCAGAGAACTCAGAAACGAGCAATTAGGGAAATCGAAGCTTTGGGAGGAAAAGTAATTACAACTCCTGAAGGTACTAAGAAAATTATATTTCCCCCCAAAGATTAAAATAATTCGTAATTCGTAATACCTCGACTTCTCTACGAGACGCTACGCGAACGCTCGGCACAAGTTCGTAATTCGTAATTAAGTTTTGTGACGGGGATTTAGCTGAGGCATCAAAACGCGCTGCTTGATAGAAGCAGGGGACTTAAGTAGATCGGCGCAATTAAAGATAACTCGTGGTGGCTGTCATTTGTCCTTTGTCATTCTTCCTTGGTAAGGGTTTCAAGCCTGTTTACGTTTCATCACATAGTTTGATTTATTTTCACCGACTTACTTAAACCCCCAAAGTTCGTTAAGCAATTGGGCAAATGACAAATGACCAATGACAAATGCCAAATGCCAAATGACCAATGACCAATGACAAATGACCAATGACAAATGCCAAATGACAAATGCCAAATGACCAATGACAAATGACAAATGACAAATGACAAATGACAAACAATATTTTTTGGTATGACGGTAAATTAATTTACTCGCAGACCCTAGAATTAAACATTAATGATCCAGGTTTACTTTATGGAGCGACTGTTTTTACAACATTGCGGATTTATCAGAACTCGCTAGATTGTAATTTAACCAATTGGCAAGCACATTGCGATCGCCTACTTTTCTCACTACAAACTTTTGATTGGCAGCAACCCGATTGGAACCGTGTGCGTCAAGGCGCTCAAATTCTCCTCCCACACTTCCCTGTTCTCAGAATTACCCTTTTTCCCGATGGACGGGAATGGATAACTGGTAGATTATTACCACAAAATTTGACAGAAAAACAAAAAACTGGTGTTGTGTGTGCCGTTGCTAGTTCAGAATTTTCTCGCTCCCTCCCCTCTCATAAAACTGGAAACTATTTGAGTGCTTGGTTGGCAAAAACTAGCTTAGATGCCCAAGAAGCAATATTAGTTGATCCCCAAGGAAATTGGCTAGAAACCAGCACAGGCAACCTTTGGGGATGGTGCGATCGCAGTTGGTACACGCCGCCAAAAAAGGCAGGAATTTTGCCGGGAATTTTGCGATCGCAACTTGTAAACTGGTTGCAGAACCACCAGCAGCCAGTGCGAGAAGAAACTTGGAGCGTCGAGTTAGTCCAGAGATTTGAAGCGATCGCCTACACTAACAGTGTGGTAGAAATTATTCCCATTCATACCGTTCATCTGCCTTCAGGGTCGCTACAATGTAATCCCTACCATCCTAGTTTTCAGCTAATAAGGGGGCTTTTTTTAGCATGACAGCCACGCCAAATTTGTTATATCTTAAGATAAGTTAACATAATTCTTAATAATCACCTCTGTGATTCAGAGGCGAATGGCGATGGTGCAGAGCTAACGGGCAAAAAATACGGGAGGATAGACCTTAGTGAATAAAAAATGGAGAAATGCAGGGCTGTACGCACTGCTGTTTATAGTCGTCATTGCGCTGGGAACAGCATTTTTTGACAAACAACCCCAGAACAGAGAGACATGGCGATACAGTCAGTTTATTCAAGAAGTTCAACAAGGCAGAGTAGAAAAAGTCAGTTTGAGTGCAGATCGCTCTACAGCACTGGTTACACCCAAATATGACCCGGCTAAACGGATTGTTACCTTAGTCAACGATCCAGACCTGATCAATACTCTGACTTCAAAAGGTGTTGATATTTCTGTTTTGCCCCAGACCGATGAAGGATTTTGGTTTAAGGCACTGAGCAGCTTATTTTTTCCTGTATTGCTTTTGGTCGGCTTATTCTTCCTGCTACGTCGCGCTCAAAGTGGCCCAGGTAGCCAAGCAATGAACTTTGGCAAATCCAAAGCCAGAGTCCAAATGGAACCACAAACTCAGGTGACATTTGGCGATGTTGCTGGTATTGACCAAGCCAAGTTGGAATTAAACGAAGTCGTAGACTTTCTCAAAAACGCCGATCGCTTTACCGCAGTTGGTGCAAAAATTCCTAAAGGTGTGCTGTTAGTTGGCCCTCCTGGTACTGGTAAAACTCTCCTAGCTCGTGCTGTAGCTGGAGAAGCAGGTGTACCCTTCTTTTCAATCTCCGGTTCGGAATTTGTGGAAATGTTCGTAGGTGTGGGTGCATCCCGCGTCCGCGATTTATTTGAACAAGCTAAGACCAATGCTCCTTGTATCGTCTTCATCGATGAAATTGACGCCGTAGGTCGTCAACGGGGTGCAGGTTTAGGCGGTGGTAACGATGAGCGGGAACAAACCCTCAACCAGTTGCTCACAGAAATGGACGGCTTTGAAGGTAATACTGGCATCATCATTATTGCCGCTACCAACCGTCCTGATGTCCTAGATGCAGCCCTGTTGCGTCCTGGCCGCTTTGACCGTCAAGTTGTGGTAGACCGTCCCGACTATGCCGGACGCAGCGAAATCCTCAAGGTACACGCCCGTGGCAAAACCTTGGCGAAAGATGTGGACTTGGATAAAATTGCCCGTCGTACTCCTGGATTTACAGGCGCAGATTTATCTAATCTGTTGAATGAAGCCGCAATTCTGGCAGCACGCCGGAATTTGACTGAAATTTCAATGGATGAAATCAACGACGCGATTGATCGCGTATTAGCTGGCCCAGAGAAGAAAGACCGGGTAATGAGCGAAAAGCGCAAAACCTTGGTAGCATATCACGAAGCTGGTCACGCCTTAGTTGGTGCTTTAATGCCAGACTACGATCCTGTACAGAAGATTAGCATCATTCCTCGCGGTCGCGCAGGTGGTTTAACTTGGTTTACCCCTAGCGAAGACCGGATGGACACCGGCTTATACAGCCGCGCCTATCTGGAAAATCAGATGGCTGTGGCCTTGGGCGGTCGGATTGCTGAAGAATTAATCTTTGGTGAAGAAGAAGTTACCACTGGTGCTTCTAATGACCTCCAACAAGTAGCCCGTGTTGCTCGTCAGATGATCACCCGATTTGGCATGAGCGATCGCTTAGGCCCAGTTGCCCTTGGTCGCCAACAAGGTAATATGTTCCTCGGACGAGATATCATGTCAGAGCGCGATTTTTCTGAAGAAACCGCCGCCGCCATTGATGAAGAAGTCCGCAAACTTGTGGATGTAGCCTATACACGCGCTAAAGAAGTGTTGATCGGCAACCGTCACATTTTAGATGAAATAGCGCAAATGTTGGTTGATAAAGAAACGGTAGACGCTGAGGAATTGCAAGAAATTCTGTTAAATAACGATGTGACAACCGCAGCATTTGCCTAATTTAACGTAGGCATCTTTGAAAAAGAATTGTTTTGACGTAGCAGTGCTACGTCTCTACAAGGATTCTAGGTAACGCATATTTAATTTGTACCAGATGTCTAGTAAGTAGATCGGCGCAATTAAAGCTAACTGGCTAAGGCTGTCATTTTTCATTTGTCCTTCGTCATTTACAAGGGTTTTAAGCCTATTTACGTTTCGTAACATATTTAGGTTTTTTCGCGCCAACTTACTTAGTTAGGAATTAGGAATTAAGAAGAATTCTTAACTCCTAACTTTTTAAATTTGGGGTAATTCTGGGATTTCCCAGGTTCAACTGCCCAAGTATGGCAGGGGTGAAATTTTCTAACTTCATACTCTGATGGACTAATACCAATTTTTTATCGAGGAAGGCAGGAGGCAGAGGGCAGGAAGCAGGAGAAAAACTGCCCTCTGTGTCCCCCTTAAAAATCAATACGCTTGGGTTAGCGTCAAAAACCTTGTATTGCGTAGGTTGGGTTGAGGAACGAAACCCAACATTTCGCGGGGTTTGTTGGGTTTCACGACCTTCAACCCAACCTACAATTATCCTTAACCCAAGCGTATTGCCTTAAAAATGGGGATTTAGGGGGATCGAGAACATTTTGCTACCAAGAAGAGGACTTTTCAAACATCCTCTAATAGTCATAAAAGAGCGCTAATGTAGAGTACCACTCTAGAAAAACCCCCTTTCCTTCTTTGCGATCGCATAACGCTTGATGCTGGATTTCCAGATTTGAATAAACTTAACCTAAAATTAAGAGTTAAAAAATTTTATCTTAATCTTAGCTAAATAGACTACTCTCAAGCTAAAACAAAGAGCTGTATCTTACCAAAAATAACTTTTAACTTTAAAAGGTGATTTTTGGAAGGCAAATCAGAGAGGTTATAAAATGGCGATCTTAGATCATTTGTGAATTTATCTATCTTTTGGCGTCTTAGTACTTCGTTTCAAAAGAATTTTCACAAATTATATGGGAGTGGTCTATGAGCATTTTTCTCACTTAAAGAAAATTTGCTAGGTTTAAATTGTTGTTTGCTAACTAGCAACCATAACAGTTTAAATCAAATTCTCCTAACCTCTTAACACTCCAACTTTTAGTAGCATTGCAAGTATGCTTTGATACTTGCGCAATAGAATTTGCAGCTATACAAGCAAGGTTGGATTATGGTCTACTAGCTTTAAATTGTAGTCTGTAGAATTAAGCTTTGTTTGTGTCGCTCAATACTTTCATTGATAGGGTAGTTTGCACATTTGCAACACTCCAGAAGTTTACACCGTTTAAATAAGGAGAAAATTCTCATGGCACTTTACGGCTATACCATTGGAGAAGATCGTGACGGCAACTCTAGTAATGGAAAGCAACTTGACGTTTACCGCTTTGCGCTTCCTTCTGCACCTACAAATAGACCTATTGCTGCCACAGTAGTAGGTACAGTCACTCTTGCAGCTACTGTTGGAGATTTAGAAGGTTTAGGAACTAACCCCGCCGGAAGAGCAAGTGCGGTTAACGAAGCACGGGTCAGTTTTTCAACATTAAAAAA
>NZ_JAIVFV010000015.1 GCF_020829445.1 Nostoc sp. CHAB 5836 | reverse complement strand
AGAACGGCGCACCGCTCCGGATGCGGATCGAGCGTCAGCAAAAGCAAGAAGAAATGGAAACACAAGCTAAGTTAGCAGCAGAGGCTAGAACTAAGCTCAAGGAAGAGCAATTGATTGTATTACAAAGCTCTACTGCTCAAAAGCTGGCAAAACAGTCTATAAAATCTGCTAAATCACAAGTTGAAAAAAAAATCAATGCTACTCCAATTCTACCAGGAGCAGAGCTAGGAGATGAGTGGATACTTGATAGGCATTTAGTTTACTGTGATGATACGGCTGAGGATAAATTTATTGACCTGCTTCCTTCCAATGCTGCTTTAGCGATCGCGACTCTTTCGTCGGAGTGGAATCATGATTATCTCATTAATGAAGCTCACGTTGTTGCTGTGTTAACTCGAGAAGGACACATCCAAGATTTTTGTGCTCGCCATCGTATGCCCTTTAGATTTGAGTGGGTCTTGGGTGAATTATATGTCGGGATTTACTCTCAAGATCCCATTCTCAAGCCAGAGAAGCCTGTTGGCATTGAGAGTGTAGAGGGAATTGTTGCTTATTTAATCAGTTTGTATACAAAACATGATAACTTTGTGCTTGCACCTTTTTTGGGACATGCTGAAGTCTTAATTGCCTGTGAAAGGATGAGACGCATCTGCTTTGCTGGTGACAAAGCCACAGAAAATGTTGATCGAGCGATCACTCGGTGGCAAAAGTGGACAGGACAAGAGGCGAAAAGAGAAAAAATATAATCGTGAACTCAATCGCTCAAGAATTGTTGTCAAACACGTTAATCGTCGTCTAAAAATATTTAAAATTTTGTCTGATAGATATCGAAATCGTCACCGACGTTTTGGGTTAAGGTCAAATTTAATTGCAGGAATTTATAATCACGAATTAGCACTATAAATCAATATTTTGATAAACTACCTCCATTGTTCCTTTAGCGATCGCAATGCCATAAATCAACCCGTGAAATTGCTGGTCAAGCAGCACCAAATCTGCTATTTCTGCACAAATATTCCCCGTGAAGGCAAGGGAGATAGAAATATCTGCATTGCAATTACCACGAACTCGTAGCACTGCAACACATCTTCCCTGGCTTTGCAGTCCGTGGACTCTCTTTGGGTGAAGAATCGCTACAAATATATATGCTGAAGAAGCCTCATAACTTAGACAAATTTACTTTTAAACACTATCCGTAAAAGTGTATAGCTATACGCGGTAAGATTAAAATATCAACAGATCTCAAACATCATCTAAGCAAGGAGAATAAGATGGCTAACAGAGGTAATCTCACAGATGCCAGAGAGCAGACTCTTGTGAGCATCGATCCCCTGACTGGTAGCACAAATCCAAACACTGCTCAGATATTGGAAGTTACTGGTCAAGGAGAGGTCACCATTGCCACTACTTTAACTGAGGTGCAATTGGGGATTAGAGTAGAGGGAAAAACCGCAACCGAAGTTCAACAAGAAGTTGCTCGACGTTCAACAGCAGTAGTTGATGTGCTGCAAAAACTTGGGGCGCAAGAACTTCAAACTACATCTATTCAACTAAATCCCGTCTATAGCTTTAAAGATAATACTCAAACCCTAACTGGCTTTGAAGGGCTTAACACACTTCAATTCAAGTTACCAACGGCTCGAGCTGGGGCAGCAATTGACACAGCTATCGAAGCAGGCGCAAATGTAATACAGAATATCAGCTTCACTGCCTCAGACGAAGCAGTGCAGCAGGCACGCCTCCAGGTTCTTCGCGAGGCTGTTGAAGACGCCCAAGCGCAAGCTGGGGCTGTTTTTAGTACCTTGCAGTTAACCCCCGGAAAGATTATTGACATTGATATTAACTCAGCTGGCAATCCTAGCCCATCTCCTTTCGTGTTTGAAGCAGCAGATATGGCAACAAATGCTACAACCCCTATAATTGGTGGTCTTCAGTCGATAGAAGCTAGTGTTTCTCTAGACATTCTTTATTCTCCAACTCCAGCAGGTACTCTCGAGTAAAGGGTAAGGGGGAAAATTCAAAGTCTCTCTCCTTAAAGGAAGAGAGAAATAGAAGTGAGGTTTTCCAGATGACCTGAATTGTCAGGTTTCTACAGGCGTTGAACCCTCGTAAATTGGCTAAAGTAGAAAATTAGACATCTCCGAAAACGAATGTAGAGACGTAGCACTGCTACGTCTCTACAAGGGTTTCAGGTAACGCATAATTAATTTCTGGAGATGTCTATTGATTTTTTACTGCTTGCGAGAAATCCGGGTTACAACACTCTGCGGAAATACTCACGGTACAAATTGCACCTAGGCATTACCTGATTATCCTGTTGGTAGACTAATCCCATACTGTGCAACTTATAAATCTGCATTGAATCTAATTCCACTGGCTCAAGTGAAGTGACTACCTTTTTTAACGCTTCTTTTAAACCTTGAGCCTCTTCCGAGTGTAGCATCTCTAAGTACCACCGCAGATGGCTGCTGTAAATTCCCGCTTCTGTAGAGGCATCTTGTAATAGCTGCTTTAGCGTTGTCTTTGTAGTGTAAACTTCGTACATTGCTAATCGCAGTAGATAAGGATGTCCTCCGACTATATTCATTAATTGCTTTACGTGAGTATCATTCCAATTTAGTCCATGAAGGTGAGCCAAATCTAGTACCTGCTTGTGGTCAAATTCCAACAATGTTACTGGTAGCCCCGCATTAAAAGGAGATTGGTTCATATCTAAGGGGATATAAACTTCGGTAGAGTGTGCCATCACCAGCCTTAGTTGTTTCCATTGCTCAGAAATTTTCCCTTTCTCATGCCAGCTTCGCAGCATCCCGAAAAAGTCTTCAACCACTTGGTTATAGGGAAAAATCCGATCCACTTCATCTAACCCTAATACCAAAGGGCAATCTATCTGTGGCAATAAATACTCCTCAAAGTACACTGTGCAGTTATCATTGCTACCTAAAATTTCTGTTTCCCAATAATCTTTTAACCGATTTTCTAACTTTAACTTCCGACTAACCATAAAACACAACCAAAGCACGAACTTGTCCAAATTCGTTAAAATTGCTCGCTCTACACTACTTAAATCCAAATATACTGTTTGATAATTCTGGGATTCAGCATGAGCCAGAATCCTGGTAATTAATGAAGTTTTGCCCATCAGCTTCGGTGCTTTAATCCGAATTAGGGAACCGGGTTTAACAACTGTCTCGTAACAAACAGACTCTAGGGCATCTCGCTTCACATAAAAAGGAGAACCCAGAGGAACTGAACCGTCTGGAAACGATAGCTCTGGTAACGGGGCTTTTGGCTGCTTGACATTGCTGTCAATATGTGTATTCAGCTGCCTTTCGCCGGCTCTCTCCAGCCCTCCTTTAAAATTACTCTTTGTTACTTCTTCCCCTAACCCCTCTGAAAGCTTTCGCCACAGATGAGGCCCCACATCTCCTCTGAGGTAGTTTACAGACAGATAGTACTGCTCTGCCATCTTTTCATAAGTCAGACCCTCCCACGAACCCCGAAGCACGTCTATTTCAATATCTTTAAGATGTTCTCCAAGATTGTTGAAGACAATTTCCTCGGCAACCTGTCTAGCTTTTTCCCAGGTAAAGGCTGATTTTGAGTTCATCAGAAAAATGGGTAGAAACCCCGTCATAAAGGACGGCTTTACAATTGTCACTACTGCCTTGGGGTTGCTTGAATCGGTGTACTTTTGTACTGTACTTTCAATGGGACAGTTACCATTTCAAATCTTGCAACCCTGTACACATAGTGTTTTGCACTTTGTTGTGCCTCCCTTACGGGGTGATGTTAGCTTCTCCCAAGGGGAGACGCTGCGCGAACGTCAATGTTTTAAGAGCTTGTTACGCTTGCAACACTAAACCAGTGACCTTGGTTTTGTTTAATCACAAGCGACAGAGCGGAAAACTAGCTACGCATTCTCCGGTGTCGTGACTCAAAAAACGTAGTGAATTAACACTTAGACTGGTCAGAACGGCTTGCTTGATTTCTCTTGCAAGCCCCGTACCTTTAGGTCGGGGTTCCTGACGTATGCTTAGGAAATAGCTGTTTTTATTCCCTGTCTATAGTTTCGATCTTTTAGTATATACATCAATGGCAACAACAGACACTAGGCTGGTTAGTAGCTACTATATTTACTGTTTTTGGCTGTGGTAGCTTGATGTTGCTTAGAAAATGGCTTTGCTTAATTGTGGGCTGATTTAAGCGATCGCATGGTTCGATAAGGTTTTGAATTACCTCCATTCTGAGCTTTAGTTGCTCTGTGAATAATTCATCTGATGGTAGCTGGTGAAGTTTTGTGGACTTCTCATCTTTATGGATGGGACTTTGGTTCAGGTAAAGAGAGTAGTAGCCTCCTGTTCCCTGTCATACGTGTTAACTTACAGCTATTTTCAGGTAAATAGACCACGCGGTAGAGACACAGCAATGCTGTACCCTTACCCCGGATTTCTCACAACATTTCTCAAAGCCTTATAAAAACTAGGTTTTTACGTTTCATGCGATCGCAAATCTTTGCCTACTAAAACGGCTGAAACATAGTCTGGATAAAGCCTATGTTGAATGTGACCGCATGGCTTGTGAGAAATGCGGGTTACGACAGGTGTGGTTGAAATATATGAAAACTGCTGTAAGCCTTGGCGAAGGTCATTCGCGGCTATACAGGCTTTCGTCCGCCTGCGCGGACTCAGGTCAAATCAAGGTTTTGAAACCCAGGTCGGTGGGTGAGAGTTTGTGTAGACAAGCCAGTGCGTTGGGCGGCTCTGCCGACTTGTACCCCTTCGGGGAAGCAAGCTACGCGCAGCGTCTCCCCTTCTCCCAAAGGGAGAGGCTAGCGCCAAGGGAGAAGCAACTGGCGTGGGGTTTCTAACCGCCCGTTTCACGTTAAGTTGACACCAATGGTTCCCCGTTAAGAGTTCCCTCTCTACGAGTGATTCAGTAATCAAAAGGAATTCCTACTATATTGAAGAAAGACTTTATTAATCTTCATAATGACTGTAACTACACAGAGGCTTGCAACCCAAGACGCTTTTGAAAAATTCTTTTGGACTTGGCAGGGTTACAAAATTCAGTATACTGTCATGGGTACAGGTTGCCCTTTGGTACTGGTTCACGGCTTTGGTGCTTCCATTGGACACTGGCGCAAAAATATTCCAGCTTTAGCTAATGCCGGCTACCAGGTATTTGCCATAGACCTTTTAGGTTTTGGCGGTTCCGATAAAGCACCCATTGATTACAGCGTGGAAGTTTGGGTAGAACTGCTGAAAGATTTCTGCACAGCACATATACACGAACCGGCTGTATTTATTGGCAACTCCATCGGCGCACTTTTGAGCTTGATTGTACTGGTAGAACATCCAGAAATTGCTGCTGGCGGTATTTTAATTAACTCTGCGGGTGGGTTGAGTCATCGCCCCCACGAATTGAACCCGCCGCTACGGATAGTAATGGCAGCTTTTAATCGGTTTGTGCGATCGCCAATTACAGGTAAATTTGTCTATAACCGTATCCGCCAAAAAGCCCAAATTCGCCGTACTCTCTACCAAGTTTATCGCGATCGCCAAGCCGTCACCGACGAATTAGTCGATTTACTTTATACTCCCTCTTGTGACCCAGGAGCGCAACAAGTCTTCGCTTCAATTCTCACAGCTCCTCCTGGCCCCAGTCCAGAGGAACTTTTGCCCAAAGTCGAACGTCCCTTATTAGTAATTTGGGGTGCTGATGATCCGTGGACACCAATTACCGGGGCCAAGATTTACGAAAAGGCGCGTGACAATGGCAAAGATATCAAAATTGTTCCCATTCCTAATGCCGGTCATTGTCCCCACGATGAGGTTCCAGATGTTGTTAATGCCCAGATTGTCCATTGGCTAGCCCAACATGAACATTCTTGAGTCAGAACCTAAAAGTGAGGAGTAAGGAGTTAGAAGTGAAGAGTGATTAGAAGTTTTCCTCATAACTACCTCATAAATAAGTAGGCAAGAATAAACTAAACTATCCTAGGGGATGTAAACTTAATAAAATCAGCTCATACTAAGCGGCTCTAGTCCTTAAAACCGAGCTAAAACCGCTTAATATGAACCTTTAATTATTCACGCCCACTTACTTAACTTGTAACTCCTAACTCACAAGTGGGCACGAGCGCAAGAAGTCGGAGCGACGGAAGTACAACGTCACCATTCCCAAGAGTCGGTTGAGGGTTAAACAATGGTTGCTCGTGTTTCAAGTGAGGTCTGAATCCTCATCTGCCTTTCCTGCCCTTGTCTCTTTTCTTCAATGCACCTTGACAAAATCAAATTCGTGTGGTACGCGTAATGGAGCTTGATGTACGTAATGGAAATAAAAGGGTAATTCTCTCAAGTCATCATCGAGATTTTTGCGAACAAGGCTATGAAGTCATCAGCGAACTAGGACGCAACAGAGAAGGAGGACGCATTACTTATCTAGCTAATGTCCTCAACTCTAATCAACAGGTGGTGATTAAAGAGTTTTGTTTTGCTCGTACAAGTGCTGATTTATCAGGAGTGAAAGCATATCAGCGCGAAATGGAAATTTTGCAACAGCTGAATCATCCCCGCATTCCTCGCTATGTCGATTCCTTTCAAATGCCAGGGGTTTTTTGTCTGGTGCAGGAATATAAAAAAGCCCCATCTTTGGGATTAAAACGCAGCTTTCATCCTGAAGAAATTAAGCAAATTGCTCTGTCAATCTTAGAAATTTTGGTTTATTTGCAAAAGCAAGTTTCCCCAATTATTCATCGGGATATTAAGCCAGAGAATATTTTGGTTGATGAAGAACTCAATGCTTACTTGGTGGATTTTGGTTTAGCTCAGATACAGGGTAAAAAAATAGTTTTTAGCAGCTTTGTAGCAGGAACCCCAGGCTTTATGCCACCAGAGGAACAGTTTGGTCATTGCCTGAGTGAGGCATCAGATTTATATAGTTTAGGAGCAACATTGATTTGCTTACTTACTAATACTCGTTCTATCGAGATTGGGAAATTAATTGATGATAACTATCGCTTTAATTTCCAAAAATTAGTTCCTCAAATCACTCCGCGTTTTCGGTCGTGGTTAATGAAAATGGTAGAACCAAATCGAAAACGTCGCCATGCCAATGCATCTGCTGCGTTAAAAGCACTTGAGCCAATTGAGGTTGTTGATAGTGCCACTAGGATAGATACTTTAGTCAGTACAATCAAACCTAGAAAACGATCTACACTGCTGGGACTCATCACTGTTGTTACACTGGTTGTGGTTGCAGGAACTTTGACGAGTTGTCAGCCTGGTGATGCAGTTAGGCAATTGCTGGAAGCTACAGAATGTCAAAGCTTGGATTTAGGCTCTAGTTGTCAATAAAAAACCGGACATTAAGTAGTAAGCTAATCATCATTCATTTTCCCAGACTGATTCACTTGTAGTCAGGGCTTCAGCCCTGGTATTATGCAACTTCAATGCTCATTAGCTGAAGACAAAATTAATTGCCAAAATTTCGACCTCAAACCTTTATCCCAATACACTTGCCCGCCGCAGGCATCACTTGGAAATTAAAAATTAAGAAAGTACATTAGGAGTGCAATAGGACTTTGATCTGCAATTACCACATTTAACAAAAAGATTTAACTTATGGTTCAACTTATTCAAGGAAAAAATATCACCCTAGCCCAACTTATTGACGAATTTGGTCTACAACTTCCAGACGACGAACAATTTTTTTCAGAGTGCCAGCAAGATTTACCTGAGTTGAGTGATTTAGAAAAGCAATCTCTCAACGAAGTCAAGGTAGAATATTTGCATCTATCGAAATATCCTATTTTGGAACCTGTAGTCAAAATGGTGGTGCTATCTCCACTATTGCGTCTAGCAGGTTTTTATCAACCGCCTTTCTACATCGCGTCGGAACAAGAGGTCAGAATTTCTTCTGAAGACGAAGGGACGATTATCAGAGGACGTATTGACATCTTGGTGTTCCATCCTCCACTTTGGGTTCTGGTTATTGAGGCAAAACGAGCAGATTACTCGTTAGTGCCAGCAATTCCACAAGCATTGGCTTATATGTTGGCAGATGCAACTTCGGCAAAACCTGTTTTTGGGTTTGTCACCAATGGTAATGAATTTAGATTTATCAAACTACTAAAAACTGAAACTCCACAATACGCTCTATCTGATTTGTTTGCTTTAGATAGTCGTGATGATATATATATTGTCCTGAAAGTGTTAAAACACCTAGCTCATTTAATTCGTAATTCGTAACATCATGTTCGCCTAATTAGTTATAATTCAATAGGGTTCAGTTAAACATTTCTTTCTTCTCTCAGTGTCCTCTGCGCCTCTGTGGTTCGTCAAAAAAATTGACTTTGACAAAGGATTTTAGCCTTAACCCAAGCGTATTGAGTTATAATTCTCCCATCTGTGCAAAAACCAGGAAACCCTCTTTCCCTCAATACGGTTCGGTTAAGACTAAAAATAAAAATGTGTAGGTTGGGTTGATTGGGGCTGGGAGGTTAGGTTTGAGTAAAAATTGCACACAGCGTTACTCCTGAACAAGGGTTCGCACTTCTTCCACGGACAATGCCAAAGCTTGGGCAATCTGTTCGATGCTCAAATTCATTTGCAATAATCGGGGTATGGCATCTCTTCTGGCTTGTTCTGCAAGTTCCGCGCGTTGGCGTTCTTGTTCCGCGCGTTGGCGTTCTTGTTCAGCCCGTTGTCGTTCTTGTTCGGCGTTACGAGAAATTTCTGTATAAGTTAAAAACCGTTCTCCATCAGGGCGATAAAGCTGTAAACCCTCTGGTGATGGAACAAAGCGAATTTTTAACAGAGGACTAACCCAATCTGCCATTTGGGGGATGACATCTAACCCATCTTCACTACGCAACCATCCACGCAAATTATTGCGATCGGGATCGTAAATGTAGTACTCTTCCACGCCATAGCGGTCATAAAAAAGTAATTTCTTATCCATTTCAGTTTGAGTGTTACTGGGAGAAAGAATTTCAAACACCACTTGTGGTGCAATTCCCTCTTCCTTCCATTGTTGGTAGCAGAGGCGATCGCCTTTTGGTCTACCCAATACCACCAGCACATCTGGGGCATTAACAATTTTGTTGCGTCCCTCTACCGGATACCAAAACAAATCCCCGGCGACAAATACATTTGGATTGTCGGCAAAGAGCCACTCGATATTCTGTTTAATTTCTACAATCCAGCCAAACTGTATAGTATTATTTGCCACTGGTTGCCCGTCACTATCTGGGTAGATGACCTCTGGCTGGGTCGGCGGTTGGATTTGCAATACCATAGCTTCGCCCTCAGAAGGATATTTAATGGGGATGCTTCCAAATTAGCAGAGTCTTAAGTATCTGATTTTTTACGTTATGTGGAAAAGCTAACGATTAACCTAACCCCCTAACCCCTAACCCGACGCGGGAAGGGGGAAAATTCAAAGTCTCTCTCCTTAAAGGAAGAGAGAAATAGAAGAGAGGTTTTCCAGATGACCTGAATTGTCAGCTTAAGTATGTCTGCGGCATGAATCTGGAAGAAGAAGTAACCATAACAGTACTATTGTTCTACAATAAACCGATTAAAGATAGTATTATTAAGGACTGTTTCATAAGAAACTCCTTCTTCGCCGCCCAATATGTCAGACCAACAGCTAGCAGCATCCTTGAATGGACACCTCCCCCACCCCAGCCACAACAGCCAGAATACCATTCGGATTCGGGGTGCTAGGCAGCATAATCTGAAGAATATTGACTTGGAGTTACCACGCGATCGCCTAATCGTCTTCACTGGCGTTTCTGGCTCTGGTAAGTCTTCTCTAGCCTTTGATACCATTTTCGCTGAAGGGCAACGTCGCTATGTGGAATCCCTCAGCGCCTACGCACGGCAATTTCTTGGACAGTTGGATAAGCCGGATGTGGAAGCCATTGAAGGCTTAAGTCCAGCAATTTCTATTGACCAAAAATCAACGTCTCATAACCCCCGTTCCACTGTAGGGACGGTGACGGAGATTTACGACTATTTACGGCTGTTGTTTGGTCGGGCTGGTGAACCCCATTGTCCGATATGCGATCGCTGTATTGCCCCCCAGACAATCGATGAGATGTGCGATCGCATCATGGAATTACCAGATCGCACCCGCTTTCAAATCCTAGCACCCGTTGTCCGGGGGAAAAAAGGCACACATCGTAAGCTTTTGTCAAGTCTGGCATCCCAAGGTTTTGTGCGCGTGCGGATCAATGGTGAGACCCGCGAACTGTCAGATTCCATTGAATTGGATAAAAATTTTACTCACACCATCGAAGTGGTAATTGACCGCTTGGTGAAAAAAGCTGATATTCAAGAGCGTTTGGTTGATTCCCTGTCCACCTGTCTCAAGCAATCGGGTGGGATTGCCAGTATTGTCATTAGTCATTCGTCATTTGTCATTAGTGATAACCAAGACCAAACAACAAATGACAAAGGACTAATGACAAATGACAAAGAACAAGAATTAGTATTTTCGGAAAACTTTGCCTGTCCAGAACATGGCGCGGTAATGGAGGAGTTATCGCCGCGATTGTTCTCGTTTAACTCGCCTTATGGTGCTTGTCCGCACTGTCATGGAATCGGGACTTTAAGGAGATTTGCACCAGACTTGATCGTACCTGACTGGGAAGCGCCAGTTTATGCTGCGATCGCCCCTTGGTCAGAAAAAGATAATTCTTATTATTTGGAATTACTTTATAGTGTCGGACAAATGTATGGGTTTGAGTTACAGACAAATTGGAGCAAGCTAACAGAAGAACAGCAACAAATTATTTTGTACGGCGAGAAAGATGAACGAACCGCAGAGGCACAGAGGAAGCAGAGTTTTAAGGGTGCTATTCCAATTTTACAACGGCAATATGAGGGTGGTTCGGAATTAGTTAAGCAAAAATTAGAGCAGTATTTAATTGATCAGCCGTGTGAAGTTTGTGGAGGAAAACGGTTAAAACCGGAAGCGTTGGCGGTGAAGTTGGGACAATATGGAATTTTGGATCTGACTACTGTATCAATTCGGGATTGTCGGGAGAGAATTGAGCAATTCGAGTTGAGCGATCGCCAGTTACAAATTGCTGATTTAGTCCTGAGAGAAATCAAAGCTAGATTACAATTTTTGTTAGATGTTGGTTTAGATTATCTCACCCTTGACCGTCCCGCCATGACCCTTTCTGGTGGCGAAGCCCAACGAATTCGCCTAGCAACGCAAATTGGTTCTGGTTTAACAGGAGTTCTGTACGTTTTAGATGAACCGAGTATTGGTTTGCATCAACGAGATAATAGCAGGTTGCTCAAAACTTTAACAAAATTGCGTGATTTGGGTAATACATTAATTGTCGTTGAGCATGATGAAGAAACAATTCGTGCAGCTAACTACATAGTTGATATTGGCCCTGGTGCAGGAATTCACGGCGGAAATATTGTCGCCCAAGGTGATTTTCAGGCGTTATTAGCGGCGGAAGATTCCTTGACGGGTGCTTATTTATCAGGAAGGCGAGTAATTACCACACCAGCAAAACGCCGAGAAGGAAATGGGCGCAGTTTGGGAATTAAAAATGCCCATCGCAACAATTTACAAAATATAGATGTAGAAATTCCACTAGGTAAACTCGTCTCCATCACTGGTGTATCTGGTTCTGGCAAATCTACCCTGATTAATGAATTACTGTATCCATCTCTGCAACACCATTTAACTAAGAAAGTTCCCTTACCCAGACATTTGGATAAAATTCAGGGATTAAATGCGATTGATAAAGCGATCGTTATCGATCAATCTCCCATTGGACGTACACCACGTTCTAATCCAGCAACTTACACAGGAATTTTCGATGCCATTCGGGATGTATTTTCCCAAACAGTCGAAGCCAAAGCTAGGGGTTACAAACCCGGACAATTTTCTTTCAACGTTAAAGGTGGACGTTGCGAAGCTTGTAGCGGACAGGGTGTGAATGTTATTGAAATGAACTTTCTCCCCGATGTTTACGTGCAATGCGAAGTTTGTAAAGGTGCAAGATACAACCGTGAAACTTTACAGGTGAAGTACAAAGATAAGTCAATTTCTGATGTTTTGAGAATGACAGTTGAGGAAAGTTTGGACTTTTTCCAAAATATTCCCAAAGCGATCGCACGTTTGCAAACTTTATTTGATGTCGGGTTGGGTTATGTCCAATTAGGACAACCTGCGACTACCTTATCTGGTGGTGAGGCGCAACGGGTAAAATTGGCAACAGAACTATCTCGACGCGCCACAGGTAAGACGCTTTATTTAATAGATGAACCCACAACAGGGTTATCTTTTTATGATGTCCATAAATTGTTAGATGTGTTGCAACGATTGGTAGATAAAGGCAATTCAATTTTAGTAATTGAACACAACTTAGATGTAATTCGTTGTTCTGATTGGGTGATAGATTTGGGGCCAGAAGGTGGCGACAAAGGCGGAGAATTGATTGCTGTGGGGACACCAGAGGAAGTTGCAAAAAATCCCAGGTCTTATACTGGGAAATATTTACAGCAGGTGTTGAAACAGTATCCGGCGGTGAAATCTTAGTCTTTTCAAAGTAGGGTGCATTAGTTTACACTGGCTTTCGCGTAACATAATATAACAGTCCGATTTGATTTATGAACAAAATTAAGTAGGGTGCGTTAGCAGAGCGTAACGCACCATTCCAGGCTTGTGGTGCGTTACGCTATCGCTAACACACCCTACTGGCTTTTGCGTAACATAATATGCATAAAAATATGCAAATAAGTGTAAATTTATTTACAGTCAATAAGAGATTTCCGTTGACTATTAGTCGGGGCACAACGGCACAGACAACGAATGTATGGGTGAAGATTTCATCCGATGGCATCGAAGGCTGGGGAGAAGCATCACCATTCGGTGTGGGTAATCATCGGCAATCAACTGATACAATCAAAGATGCTTTACAGCAAGTCGTGCCACTGTTGCAAGCATTCAGCCCCTTAGAACGGCAGCAAATTGAGCAAGTTTTAATACAAAACCAGGTTCCTTCTGCTGCAAGAGCAGCCTTGGATATGGCAATGCACGATTGGTTGGGTAAACGTGTAGGATTACCCTTATGGCAAATTTGGGGACTCGATCGCAATCAAATAGTGCCGACTTCTGTCACAATTGGGATTAATTCGCCTGAAGGTGCGATCGCCAGAGCGCAAGACTGGTTACAATTTACTGATGTCCGCCTTTTCAAGGTGAAGCTAGGTAGTCCAGATGGCATAGATGCAGATAAAAAAATGCTCTTAGCAGTGCGAGAAACAGCACCATTATCAGAATTTTTCGTCGATGCCAACGGAGGTTGGAGTTTAGAAGATGCGATCGCTATGTGCAATTGGCTGGCTGATTTAGGTATAAAGTATGTAGAACAGCCATTGCCACGGGGACAGGAACCAAGTTTAGCAAAACTCAAACAACACTCTCCCCTACCCATCTTTGTCGATGAAAGTTGTTTCACCAGCGCCGATATTCCCGATTTGGCAAACTATGTCGATGGCATTAATATCAAAGTGATGAAATCAGGGGGACTAACAGAAGCAATGCGAATGGTACATACGGCGCAAGCCTATGGGTTACAAGTAATGTTCGGTTGCTATTCTGATAGTTCCCTAGCTAATACAGCAGCAGCACAGCTAGCGCCACTAGCTGATTATTTAGATTTAGACAGTCACCTTAACTTAATTGATGACCCCTTCACGGGTGCATTCCTAAAAGAAGGGAGAGTTTTGCCAAAGGATTTACCAGGTTTGGGGGTAGAACACAGTGCGTCTACCGCTTAATCAACGAGTAGCTATCTTGCTACATCAGGGAACTACTGGAACTCAGGGCAAAACGGGGTTATCTATTTTACGTTATAGTCAAGCCCCAATTGTAGCCGTAATCGATCGCGAGTGTGCTGGCAAATCCTTACCAGAATTAACAAATATCAAGCGTGATGTGCCGATTGTGGCATCTGTAGCCGCAGCCCTAGAGTACAAGCCAGAAGTTTTGGTAATAGGCATTGCTCCAGGAGGTGGCGCTGTACCAGATGATTACTGGCTGGAAATCAAAGACGCTCTACAAGCTGGAATGTCTTTGGTGAACGGTTTACATACACCAATGGCGAACATCCCAGAGTTAAATGCACTGTTAAAACCAGGGCAACTAATTTGGGATGTGCGCAAAGAGCCGCCTAATATAAGTGTTGCGAGTGGAATGGCACGCACCCTTCCCTGTCGGCGGGTGTTGACAGTGGGAACCGACATGGCGATCGGTAAAATGTCAACTAGCCTAGAGTTAAATTCGGCATCAAAACTGCGGGGCTGGCGTTCTAAATTCCTCGCCACAGGGCAAACTGGGGTGATGTTAGAAGGGGACGGCATACCTTTAGACGCCGTGCGGGTAGACTTTGCCGCCGGTGCTGTGGAACAGATGGTTATGCGCTATGGCAATAACTACGACATCTTACACATTGAAGGACAAGGTTCATTGCTACACCCTGGTTCAACAGCAACCCTACCCCTAATCCGTGGTTCTCAACCAACCCAACTAGTGTTAGTACATCGCGCCGGACAAGTTCATGTACGTAATCATCCCCATGTACTAATTCCACCTTTACCAGAGGTGATTCGGCTTTATGAAACTGTTGCTAGCGCTGGTGGTGCTTTTGGAAGTGTTTCTGTAGTGGGTATAGCGCTGAACACAGCCCATCTAGATGAGTCTGCGGCCCAGGAAAGCATCGCTCAAACAACAGCAGAAACTGGGCTACCTTGCACCGATGTAGTTCGCTTTGATGCCAATGTGCTTTTGGATGCAGTGACGAGGGGTTAGGTCAATCGTTAGCTTTTCCACATGACGTAAAACCCACGTTCCGCACTTCGTTTTGTAGTATAGCAGTATTACATTTTTGGGGCTAATTGTAGTTGAATAGCGATGTCTACGATGGTCACTGAGCTTGTCGAAGTGCGGGCTACGCCTACGCTAAAAGCCGAGAAAAGATAAGTGTTAATACTTAATTAAATAATTTTTTGTGTAAAGTTTTTTGAAGTATTAGTATATTACAGCTTGAAGTGCGGAATGTGGGATATATATAAATCAATACAGTTCAGTTAAGCCCCAAATCCTTTGTAGAGACGTTGCAATGCAACGTCTCTACATACCTAAAATCAATACCAAAAATCCTTAACTGAACGGTATTGGGATATAAATAGCGTCGTCTGAGTTCAAAAAACTGGTGAGTCGATGGCGCAACTATAGGACTACTATTTGATTTCTGAACAGATACGTAGGGTGCGTTAGCGTTTCGCGTAACGCACCGAATCCTTAAGAATGGTGCGTTACGCTGTCGCTAACGCACCCTACAAATACTTAATGTTGTTCAAAAATCAAACCGGATTCCTATAGTTTTACATAAACCAAAGTTCAACTCTCAAGAGCTAAAAAGATGATCAACACACATTTCCACAAAGTTGCCGCTTTAACCCTGACTGCTACGCTAAACTTATAAGGGAAATGCTGAAAACCCGTGAGAAGCAGGACACGCAAGTGTCCGAACTTCGTACTTCTCCCAAGGGGAGACGCTGCGCGAACAGGCACGGGATGAAAGCAAGTCACAAGCCTTTAGGCTTAAGTCAATTTTGTTGATGAACATGGTAAAATACTCCAATCAGTACAAGATTTAAAAACCTACCCCCGGACTGGGGGAAAGTCTATGCCCAAAAAACTCTTGAGGAGATATGACTACGCCCTATAGGGCAAAGGTGGTCAGCCTGGGAACCTGAGAAATCAGGATATTAAGAGCGTAATCTCTTAAGAATCTCCGTACCTTTAGGTCGGAGAGTGTCAAAGCACTGAGACACTTGCTGCCATGTCTGTCGCCCAAGATTTAGAAACCCCAAAAGATGTTATATTTCCCCCAAGGGATTTATATAGTGACGAACCGCCCTTGGAAACTGACTTGCATCGGTTGCAAATGACACTGCTCATCCAATGCTTGGAGTGGTTGTGGCAAAATCGCCAAGACTTTTATGCATCGGGTAATCTCACCATCTACTACAGTCCACGCCAGCGCAAATCAGAAAATTTTCGGGGGCCAGATTTTTTTGTCGTACTGGGGACTGAACGCAAACCCCGTAAAAGTTGGGTTGTCTGGGAAGAAGATGGCAAATATCCCAATGTAATTATAGAAATCATCTCTGATAGCACAAGCGACACTGATAAAGGCTTAAAAAAACAAATTTACCAAGATATATTTCGCACACCAGATTACTTCTGGTTTGACCCAGAAAGGTTAGAATTTTCAGGATTCCATTTGGTGGATGGTGAATATCAACCACTAGAACAAAATCCCCAAGGTTGGTTATGGAGTCAACAGCTAAGTTTATATTTAGGGATTGATCAAGAAAAGTTACGCTTTTACACTCCTGATGGAGAACTGGTTCCGACACCGGAAGAAGTGGCACAACACCAGAAGCAACGCAGCGATCGCTTGGCAGCCAAACTGCGAGAATTAAATATAGACCCAGATACTATTTAACCTCTGCACTATCTTGCTTGTGCCTGTTGTCCCAAATCCTATGGATCTTCAGGAAAAACCCATTTTGGCGGTTCCGTGATTTTTTTTTGCAGACGTTCTTGTGCCAACTCCAACATTTTGTCTAAAGGAGTCTCTTCAATAAATTTTGCGGCTGCATCTCTAAACTCGATATTGGGGCATTTATCCCCTAAAACACACCCATTAACACAGGCTTGGGCGCAGTTAATCTTTTGCTCCACAGTTAATTCCTCCCTCTAAAAGTTATGAGTTATAAGTTGTGAGTTATAATCTGCATTCCTAACTCTTCACTATCAGGCATAACCCTACAGGTAAATTTTACCTTGCCAGTTGCCATCTCATTAGTCTAAATATTTACCATTTAGAAAGTGGTGAGTTGGGAGTTGGGAGTTGGGAGTTGGGAGTTGGGAGTTGGGAGTTGGGAGTTGGGAGTTAGGAGTTGGGAGTTGGGAGTTAGGAGTCTGACAATTCAGGTCATGTGGAAAACCTCTCTCTAAATCTCTCTCCTAAAAGGAGAGAGACTTTGAATTTTCCCCCTTCCCGCGACGAGTTGGGAGTTAGGGGGTTAGGTCAATCGTTAGCTTTTCCACATGACCTGAATTGTCACGTTATGAGTTAGAAGTTATGAGTTAGAAGTTAGAAGTTATGAGTTATGATTTTTACTCCAAACTCCTCACTCCTAACTCCAAACTCCTAACTCTTATAAAAGGCGCTCATGTCGGAACTCTTTGCTACTACTGGAACTATAGCGGCGATCGCAACTGCTGTTGTCCCCCAACAGGGTAGTGTTGGGATTGTGCGGGTGTCCGGTTCTCAAGCAATGGCAATCGCCCAAAGTCTCTTTCATGCACCAGGGCGACAAGTTTGGGAAAGTCACCGGGTTCTCTACGGTTACGTTCGCCATCAAAAGACGCAACAACTAGTAGATGAAGCCCTATTGCTGATTATGAAAGCACCCCGTTCTTACACCCGTGAAGATGTAGTGGAATTCCATTGCCACGGGGGAATTATGGCAGTGCAGCAGGTGTTGCAACTGTGTTTGGAAAATGGGGCCAGACTAGCGCAACCAGGAGAATTTACTCTCCGCGCTTTTTTGAATGGACGATTGGATTTAACTCAAGCCGAAGGGATTGCTGATTTAGTCGGAGCTAAATCGCCCCAAGCTGCTCAAAGTGCCTTGGCTGGTTTACAAGGAAAATTAGCTCATCCGATCCGTCAGTTACGTGCTAAGTGTTTGGATATTTTGGCAGAAATTGAAGCTCGGATCGATTTTGAGGAAGACCTTCCTCCGTTGGATGATAAGGCAATCATATCAGATATCGAAAAAATTGCGGCAGAAATAACTAGGTTATTGGAAACTAAAGATCAAGGTGAATTGCTACGCACTGGTTTAAAAGTGGCAATTGTTGGGCGTCCGAATGTAGGTAAGTCGAGTTTATTGAACGCTTGGAGCCGGAGCGATCGCGCCATTGTGACTGATTTACCTGGTACAACCCGCGATGTTGTCGAATCCCAGTTAGTTGTTGGGGGAATTCCTGTACAAGTGCTAGATACTGCGGGTATTCGGGAGACAACAGACCAAGTGGAAAAAATTGGTGTCGAGCGATCGCGCCGTGCCGCCAATGCAGCTGATTTAGTCTTGCTGACCATCGATGCTTCAGTCGGTTGGACAGAAGGCGATCGAGAAATTTACGAACAGGTGCAACACCGCCCCTTGATTATAGTGATTAACAAAATTGATTTAGTACAAGAAGACGATAGGAAAAATATTCAATTCAAAATCGAAGTTGCGCTGGAAGCGCACCAAAGCTGCAACCCAAAATCCCAAATTGTCACAGCCGCAGCCCAGAATCAAGGTATTGATGCTTTAGAAACAGCAATTTTACAGATAGTTCGATCTGGAAAAGTGCAAGCTGCTGATATGGATTTAGCCATTAACCAAAGGCAAGCAGCAGCCTTAACTCAAGGCAAAATCTCTTTGGAACAAGTACAAGCAACAATTGCCCAGCAGTTACCGCTTGATTTTTGGACAATTGACTTACGGGGTGCGATTCAAGCTTTGGGAGAAATTACCGGAGAGGAAGTAACAGAATCAGTTTTAGAGAGAATTTTTAGCAAGTTTTGTATTGGAAAGTAAACTATAAGTAAAGCGACGCAAATAAAGCTAACTGGCTAAGGCTGTCATTTGTCATTTGTCCTTCGTCATTTATAAGGGCTTAAGGTGTATTTACGTTTCTTAATATAGTTTGGTTTATTCTTGCCGACTTACTTAGCGGTTCTCAGTTGAGTGCAATACAGACCTAACCCCCAGCCCCTTCCCTACTAGCGTTGGGGAGTAATATTCAAAGCCCATTGGTGACAATTTAAGATGAGCAATTATTTGTCAATAAGCAATAATACTTAATTATTTCGACAAAATCAGGCTGAAAAGCACAATTTTTTACACTGCGATCTGTGGTTGGGCTATTCGGCGTCGCGTCATCTAAAAAAGCATCGTTTACCCTTGTCTTCAAAACTGAGTATTTAGCTAAATTTGATACTCAACATTCTCGTTGATTTATCGCTTAATTACTGTTGACAAAAATATTTTTCCCTTAAATTGTCACCAATGTTCAAAGCCTCTCTCCTAAAAGGAGAGAGGTTTGGAGAGAGGTCAAACTGTATTGCATCCAAGGGAGAACCACTATATAGGACTCCTATAGCCGCAGACTTTAGGGAATTATTAGAGAACAGGGCTGTTGCAACGCTTGCTTGAGTAAAGCTTGATATTCTTCATCCCCAACCCGATAAGCGCCAAATCTTTCCAAATGAGGATTCATCATTTGGGCATCAAAAAAGACAAATTCCCTCTGACGCAATCTTTCCACCAACTTGACCATCGCTACCTTTGAACCTTCCGGAATGCGATAAAACATCGACTCGCCAATGAAAGCACCGCCAATAACAATCCCTAAAATTCCCCCAGCTAGTTCGTCGCCCTGCCAAGTTTCAAAACTATAAGCGTATCCCTTTTCGTAAAGTAGCCAGTAAATCTCTTCTAATTGCGGTGAAATCCAAGTTGTCTCTCTGTCAGCACACCCAGCCACCACAGATGAGAAGTCCCGATTAATCGCCACGCTAAAACGCTCTTGATTCAAGACGCGCTGCAAAGACTTGGGGTAGCGAAACCGTTCATCTAAAGGAATCAAAGTCCGATCGCGACTTAAGTACCAACTCAAGTGATCGCGCTCATCAGCCATGAGAAAATAGCCTTGTGCATAGCCTTTAATAATGGCGGCGATATCATAATATTGCATAAATAAATATAAAAAACAGTAGAGAAACGCAATTTGATGCTAACAGTCAACCTCTGCGTTTCCCCTGCGTTTCCCTCCGCGTCCCTTTACATTAAAAAAAAATGACCCAACCAATTCCACCCATCACCCTACCACCCCCAGAAAATCCGTTGCTCGAAGGTGAATGGTTACGAGAACGCTTACAACGCTGGCTAGATACAGAATTTATCCCTGAAGCAGTCAACCAAAATATTGCCCAACGAGCTGCACAGATTTTTGTGCGTCAACGGATGGAAGGAGAAAACGATCTCGGTTCTCTGGTAATTGCCATTGTCACAGAGATGCAGTCCTATGATTTTTCCAATAGTTTCTATGGAGAGTTTGCGATCGCCAACGCCGTCAGCGATCTACTCTTAGAAAGCCTGGGAATTGATAAGTGTTGTGGTCAATAATTTTTGTCATTTGTCATTTGTCTTTTGGACTTTGTTTTTTACAAATGACCAATGACTAATGACTAATGACTCTTAACTACCAGCTAGACTTAACGACTCCAGGTAAAAGACCTTCATGGGCCCATTCTCGCAGCACGTTCCGAGACAAGCCAAAATCGCGGTAAACACCTCTAGAACGACCAGTCAGCCAGCAACGGTTGCGGTGGCGGGTGGGCGCACTATTCCGGGGTAGCTGTTGAATCTTCCGGTGAATTTCCAGCTTATCCAAAGGAGATGCTGCACTTCTGAATTCTTCCAGAAGCGCTTCCCGCTTATCAGCATACTTTTCTATCAACCTGGTGCGCTTTTTCTCGCGCTCAATCATGCTCTTTTTTGCCATACATTTCTTAATTTCTTTAAAGACACCGTTCTCTATTCTACAGTCTCTCTATCAATTCTGGGGTTACTGCTGGTCGCCAGCCCTATCAAGTAGGGGATCTAAGCCCTTGCGCCTCCACCTTCGCAAAGCGTCCCGCAAGGATGGGATGTTTTTTTAACTGAAAGTTTTAAACGACCCGGAACTGAAGTTCCTCTCTTATAGGACAATACGGTTCACAAAAGGGCTGAAACTCTTTTTTTTTACGAACCACAGAGGCGCAGAGAAAACAGAGAGAAGAGAGAAAGAGAAGGAGGAAATGCTTAACCCAAGTGTATTGCGTTTTAACGGACTATAACCTTTTCTTAGTAGTCTAAAGACTACTTTCGCTATAAGAGAGGTGAATTCATTCTGAGGCGGGCTAGATGAGAATGAAATAGCCCTGCTATAGGACTAGTATTTGATTTTTGAAATATACGTAGGGTGTGTTAGACGTTAGCCGTAACGCACATCTCAAGCTTTTAGTGCCGTACTTTCGTCTAACACACCCTACAAATACTTAGACTTTTTCAGAAATCAAATATGATTCCTATATAAGAGAACGCTTTATCAAAAATATTTGATCGAACTCAGGGATTAAAATTTTATGAAGATGACTCAGTAATTAAAGAAGTAATGAAGACAACTAAGTAAATATTGCATACCTCGTTTCTATGTGATTTTATGGAAATAAGAAATGCGTCACACAAGTTTTGCTTTCACTGACAGTATTTTAAATAAATTACTGATAGTACAAGTAAAGCAATCAATTTTTCTGTTCAAAGTTATTATTAGGACTCTTAAATGATCATGATTAATTTGAAATCTCAATTACTAAATGCAACTTTAGTTCTTGCTGCTGCACTCCCCTTAGCTACTGCTGGGTTGTTTACCTCTGCTGGTTCTGCTGAGGCATACATTGGTTCATTTAACTACAGCGCTTCTGATAGAAACCCTTCTGATGAAGTAACAAAAGCCACTGTTAGCAAAACCTCTGTAAACTTTCTTCCCAATCCTGGAGCAATTTTGCTTACACACCAGACAGGAGATTTTATATCTGATCGTAGAGGTTTTATCAAAAGCTTCCAAACAAATCCATTTGTTTCACCTTCCGCATTTATTGATGTTGCTACTTTGGACGGAATAAAACTACTTAGTTTGACCAGTCTCAACCCAGCAATTTTTACTCCACAAAATGGAGGAACAGATATAAACTTGTCTTTTAAGGGACTCTTTGAAGATGGAAGTCAAGCAGAAGGATATATCACTTTTGCTACTCAAGATCAGGGCGCAAAAACAACTTATGATAATGGTGGAATAATTAATGCAAGTTTCACAGGTCTTGCGGTAACTTCAGTTCCTGAACCTGCTGCATTACTAGGCTTGGGTGCAGTCGGTGCGGTAATGGCAATGTCTCGCCGCCGCAAGAGTTTCGTTCAATAGACTTATCCTAAATATAAAGTAACTCTAATTTATCTATTCGATCTGGCTGGAATCCCAAATTTTCCCAACCAGATCGAATTTTTGATGATGTTAGACAAATTTATTTACAGCTATTTTCAGGTAATTGAACTAAGTACAGCTTTGCGTAAAATCGTGGCCAATTGAGGGTTGAAATTTAAACGCATAGGCGCCTCGCCTTCCCGCAGGGTAGGGGCGCAAAGGGAAGCGCATAGGCGCTTCGCCTTCCCGTAGGGTAGGAACGCAAAGAGAATTCGCTACGAATTAATGAAATGTTGTACTAAGTAGGTGGGCGCAATTAAAGCTAACTGGCTAAGGCTGTCATTGGTCATTGGTTATTAGTAGCTGACTGCAAAGAATTTTTGGCTTCAGTTGCGATCGCCTCTACTTCATCATTAGCCAGAGTTTCTAATATAGATTTGGCTTCTGCATTACCCAAACGAGCCAAGGCTTGTACAAGTCTGTAACGAATTTGCCAATCTGGATTGGTAGCATAGGGAGTCAACAAGGGAACTGCTTGTAAATTTCCCAAGTCACCCAAAGAACTAATAGCAGCAGTTTGGACTAATTCGTTTTCTGATGAGAGTGCCTCTTTGAGTAGTTCAAAGGCTCGTGGATCGCCCAACTCTCCTAATGTAGCAATGATACTGAATTGTATTAGCCATTCATCGGTTGTATGATAAAGCATCTGCAAATCTTCAAAAGCTTCGCGTAACTTCAAAGCGCCCAAACAGTCGGCGGCGGCGGCTTGTACATCTACTTCGGAGTCATGAAGTAGGCGATCGCGCAAGATATCTAAGGATAATTGTAAATCCTGTGTTCCGAGTGTATCCATTTGACTCACTGCTGAGTAACGGACACGGGAATTGCGATCGCCAATGGCACTTTGAATTAATTCAAAGCCGATGGCAGGTTCCAATTCGCGGATTTGATTTACTGCACGTAAGCGATCGCCTAAATCCTCAGAACTGAGCAATTGCCTAACAGACTCCGGAGTAATACTCATTTAGTTATCCTTGATTTTCAAATGTATAAAAAACAGTCATTAGTCAACAATCAAAAACTCTGGACAAATGACTAATAAGTAGAGCTGCGTAAATAAAGCTAACTGACTAAGGCTGTCATTTGTCATTTGTCCTTCGTCATTTATAAGGGTTTAAGGTGTATTTCCATTTCGGAATATAGTTTGGTTTATTCTTGCCGAATTACTTACTTCGACTACGCTCAGTACAAGTGACTAATGACAAATGACTAATCTTGACTAGCAGCCATTGCCCGAATAATATCACCACGAGTGAGGATACCAATTACTTGACCCGCGCCCTCAACTACTGGTAAGCGGTGAATGCTGCGATCGTGCATGATTGTAGCTGCTTCCTTTAAAGTTTTATCAGGGGAAATAGCGATCGGATTTTTACTCATCACCTCCCCAACAGTTTGCCCTAATGCTTTGTGCAAGTCACGTTCATATGTTGCAGGATTTTTTAAATAGATAACACTATCAAGAAACATAATGTACGCAGGTGGAGTAACACCAGTTTCTTGCCACATCAAATCGGTTTCCGAGATAATACCTACCAATTTACCGAGATCATCCACAACAGGTAGTCCACTGATGTGGCGTTCTGCAAGAATTTGGATAGCTTCCTTCAGTGGAGTTTCCGCTCGGACGACAATAGGATCGCGGCTCATCACATCGGCAACGGTTTTAGGCATTTATTTGCTGATACCTTTAATCAAAGTCCCTTGCCTATTGTAGAAAATTGCGGGACTCAACCTGATGCAATTAATAGATTGTTACGGGATCAGTCATTAGTCATTAGTCATTAGTCATTAGTCATTAGTCATTAGTCATTAGTCATTAGTCATTAGTTATTAGTTATTTTTCTTCCCTCACTCCCTCATCTCCCTAATCTCCCTCATCTCCCTCATCTCCCTAATCTCCCTCATCTCCCTCATCTCCCTTTTAGGGCAGCAATAATTTGAAAATTGGCTTTCGGAAAAGTAAACTGCTCCAGTTCTTTCAAAGTTACCCAGCGAATTTCATCCGATTCCAAAGGTTGGGGAACACCTGTAAGATGGCGGCAGTGATGTACTGTGAGGGTAACGCGCAAGTTTGTATAGCTGTGGTCAATAGTAATCAGATGCTCTCCCACTTCAATTACTATTCCCAGTTCTTCGGAAATTTCCCGTTTAATACACTCTTGGATAGTTTCACCAGGCTCAATTTTACCACCAGGAAATTCCCACAAACCGCCCATGACTCCTTCTGGACGACGGCGATCGATTAAAATTTGCTTTTGGTCATTCCAAATTACTGCAACACCAATGATTTTATGGGGTGGGAAAGAACTGGTTTCACTCATAGTTAATTGGGGGAATGGGGAGAGACGCTACTCGTCGCGTCTCTAGGGGAAGAATTTCTGAATTTTGACTCTTGACTAATAGACATCTGGTAGAAATTAAATATGCGTTACCCAGAACCCTTGTAGAGACGTAGCAGTGCTACGTCAAAACAATTCTTTTTCGGAGATGTCTAATGATTAATAACAAAACTCGGCAGAGTTAAAACCAGTCTGCCGAGTTTAGATTTGTTAGTCACTATTTTAGATGTTTTAAAAAAAATTTAGCTGATGGACGATTGGAAAATAGGAGCAAAGATTTCCCAGAGGCTTATTTTAAATTCGTATCGCTATAACAGCTTACTAGCTTTTAGCCCAAAAACATAGTATATTTTATCAAATTTTGCATTTTTAGTCAACTTCGCTGTTGTCGGTTTCAGTCCCTTGTAAGGCCATTTCAAAATTCATTCTCTGTTCAGCGTTACGCAAGAAATAACCGCTAATCATCGCAGAAGCGAGAAGCCGGCCCAGATTTTCCCGATTTGTGGTTACAGTGATCCCAAAATGTTCTGAAGGTAGATTACCCAATAGCCCTGTAATATTCCGTTCCATCACCTGAAAGACTTCAGCAGATGTGGGTTTAGATAGCTGCGTAACTGTCTCTGGACTCAAAGATTTAACGTACTGCCATAGTAAATCGTTGGTTTCTGATTCGCTATTAAAAAATTCTGAGACACGATTGGATGGATTACTCATTTTTTAGCTCCTTAACTACCACTACTGGCTGCGGTGCTTGTGATCTGAATATTAAATGCCTGTTTTGGATTTGACTTAGTTATTTTGTCTTCCTGTCAACTAATGTAACAGCCTAGCGTCAGAGTGGAAGTAGGTGTAACCGTACAAAAGTCAGCGTACTCTCACCCCAATAAATAAGTAGGTCGGCGTAATTAAAGCTAACTGGCTAAGGCTGTCATTTGTCCTAAGTCAATTGGTCACTAGTAAAGATTTTAAGGCTATTTACGTTTCGTAACATATTTTGATTTTTTCGCGCCAACTTACTTAAGGTAATGAGTGATGAGTTTTTAATTAACTCATCACTCCAAACTCCAAACTCCTAACTCCTAACTCCAAACTCCTAACTCCAAACTCCTAACTCCTAACTCCTAACTCCTAACTCCTAACTCCTAACTTTTCCCTAACTTGCCAAATATTCATCCATGTTGGCTTTAGACTTGCGAAGTTTAGTTAAGGCTTCCCGCTCAATTTGCCGGACTCGTTCTCGGCTGATATTGAGTATTTCGCCAATTCTAGCCAGAGTCAGCGCTTGTCCGTCAGTTAGCCCAAAGCGCAGTGTGATCACTTCCCTCTGTTGTGCCGTCAGATCACCCATCAGACGATTTAAGTCATAAGATAGAGAAGATTGCATAACGAACTCTTCGGGAGATGCTCCTGGATCTTCTAACATTTCTCCGAGTTCGGTATCGTAATTGTCACCCAGCCGCAAATCCAAGGAAAGAGGCAAACGCGCCTTTTCTAAATACTCTCGTACTTGTTTGGGGGTCAATTCTAATTCTTCAGCTAGCTCACCAGCTGTGGGGGCGCGTCCCAATTTTTGAGACAATTGACGCTGTGCCTTTTTAATCTTATTTAATTTTTCGGTGATATGGATGGGCAGGCGAATGGTGCGGGCTTTTTCGGCTATAGCACGAGTAATCGCTTGCCGAATCCACCAATAGGCATAAGTAGAAAATCTGTACCCTTTGGTGGGGTCAAACTTTTCTACGCCCCGTTGCATACCAATACTACCTTCTTGGATCAAGTCCAGTAAATCGACGTTGCGCTTGATGTACTTTTTAGCAACGGAGACTACCAGGCGCAAATTGGCTTCTACCATCTTACGCTTGGCAATTTCACCATCGGCGATCGCTTCGTTCAACTCTGCTGGTTCTAGCTTGGTTGCTTTGGCCCACTCTTCTAGAGTTGGTTGACGACCTAACTCGGTCGCAAGAAATTCCCTTGATTCGTGCAAAGTGCAAGAACGTTGCACCTGTTTCCCATAAAAAATTTCTTCCTCGTGGGTTAAGAGTGGTACACGGCCAATCTCACGCAGGTAAGTCCGCACGAGGTCTGTGGCTGTCTGAGCGGTCTTCATGGCGCTACTCTTTGGTAATGATGGGTTTGGCGATAGGGTCATTAAGGGATAGATGCTTTGTTAAGGTGTTACCCAGTCAGCCTGGGAACTCATACTATGGTTTACAAATTACGCGCCCGATCAACTCGGATGCTTATAATAAATAATCAAATTTAGGCTTCTTAATTGCTAGAACTTACAGTTATTTCCTACTTTTTACAAGTATCTAGAGTTAGATAAAAAGTCGCTTTTTAAACATTTCTCTATTGGAGCCTCGTTAACAATTGTAACATTTATGAGAATATTTTGGCTATATGGCGACATTAAATTTCCTGGCTGTTCCAGTTCATGCAACGTCGCCCTTTCTCTCCGGGCTGAGTAGAAGTCAATTTCAGAAATTATTTGGTTAACATCAGCTTCCTCATAGTTGTTAAAATATCTCTAATGAGAACTATATTCATTCTCTTGTAACAATTACTTAATTTTTCCTTGGGAATGGGGAATGGGGAACTGGTTAAGCTGATGCGCGTCTAGATTCTACATTGCGATCGTTAAGACTGTGCTAAGTCAATTGGTTAGGACTTACCCAAAATCATGAAAAAACGAACCGCCAAGTACGCCAAGTACGCCAAGAAGTAAGAGTTGCAGAGAGTTTTTACGTAAGTCCTGTTGGTCATTTGTCCTTTGAAATACAAATGACTAATGACTAATGACAACCTCACGAGTAGATGTACAATTTAAATGTGTAACAGCTTATTCTCTTTATCTCTCTTGTCCCCTTCATCTTCCACTCCCCACTCCCTACTCCCTCGCGATCGCGCAGTACTCTTGAATGGTTTTTACGTCCAAAGTCGTATTTTGTAAGGAACGGATGGCGGCGACGGTAGCTTTCGCGCCAGCGATGGTAGTAATGATGGGAATTTTGTAAGCTAAGGCTGTGCGGCGGATTAACCTAGCATCAGTCTGGGCTTCTTCCCCTGAAGGTGTGTTGATAATAAGTTGGATTTTTTGGTTTTTGATTGCATCTAGGACGTGGGGACGACCTTCGTGGAGTTTTAAGACCAACTCAATATTTAATCCCTGTTCCATAAGAACTCGGCGTGTACCAAGGGTAGCCATTACTGTAAAGCCCAAATCGATAAACTCCTTTACCACAGTACCGGCAGCCGCTTTATCACGATCGCTCATTGATACAAATACAGTTCCCGTTAGTGGTAAACGCTCGCCAGCACCCAATTCTGCTTTGGCAAAGGCACGGCCAAAGTCGCTATCAATTCCCATCACCTCACCAGTGGATCTCATTTCTGGGCCTAATATTGTATCAGTTCCTGGGAATTTATTAAAGGGTAATACAGCTTCTTTTACAGCAATGTGGGTTGGTATGACTTCCTGGGTGAAGTGTAGCTCCTCTAAGGTTTTCCCTGACATAATTAAGGATGCTAATTTCGCCAACTGTACCCCTGTTGCTTTAGATACAAATGGTACAGTGCGAGAGGCACGGGGATTAGCTTCTAGAATGTAAACTTGGGGAGAATAGCTGCTAGCGCCGACAACAGCAAACTGAATATTCATCAACCCTACCACTGACAGCGCTTGTGCTAGCTGCACCGTCCAAGTGCGAATTTGATTGAGAACTGCTGGTGATAGGGAAATGGAAGGCAAAGAACAAGCTGAATCTCCTGAGTGAATCCCCGCTTGCTCAATGTGTTCCATGATGCCACCAATCACTACCCTTCCGGTATGATCGGCGATCGCATCGACATCGACTTCAATGGCGTTTTCTAAAAACTTATCAATCAAAATCGGATGTTCTGGTTCCACTAGTACCGCAAAGGTCATGTAGCGTTCCAACTCAGCATCAGAATAGACGATTTCCATCGCCCGTCCCCCCAACACATAGCTGGGACGCACCACCACCGGATAGCCAATGCGCTTGGCGACAATCAGCGCATCTTCGTAAGTCCGAGCAATCCCATTAGGCGGTTGGGCAATATTCAACTGTTCGAGAATCTTTTCAAACCGCTCCCGGTTTTCTGCCATGTCGATGGAATCTGGTGATGTACCCCAAATTTTAGTAGTTAGTCCAGAGGTGTTATTGGTCAGAAATTCTTGTAATGGGATAGCCAATTTTAGTGGTGTTTGTCCGCCAAACTGGATAATCACCCCAACTGGATTTTCAGTTTCAATGATGTTTTGGACATCTTCTTTTGTTAAAGGCTCAAAGTAAAGGCGATCGCTGGTATCGTAGTCTGTGGAAACTGTTTCTGGGTTAGAGTTGACCATAATGGTCTCATACCCCGCATCCTTCAACGCATAGGCGGCGTGACAACAACAATAATCAAACTCAATTCCCTGTCCAATGCGGTTGGGGCCACCACCCAAAATCAACACTTTTGGCTTGGTTGCAGGCATTACCTCTGTTTCTTCTTCGTAAGTAGAATAGTAGTAAGGGGTGAATGCTTCAAATTCAGCAGCGCAGGTATCTACGGTTTTATAAACTGGGATAATCCCTAGTGACTTGCGGTAGGCGCGAACTTCATCTTCGCTGGTTTTGGTGGCATAAGCAATCTGGCGATCGCTATATCCGTCCCGCTTAACTTCATAAAGTTGCTCTTTTGTCAATTGCTCCAAGGGTGTTCGCTTGAGGAATTTTTCGACATCTAGTAATTGGTGCAATTTATCCAAAAACCATCGGTCAATACCAGTGAGTTCGTAGATTTCCTCAATAGTCATCCCTTGCTGCAAGGCATGGCGTACGGCGAAAATGCGATCGGGATTAGGTGTCCGCAGTTGGGCGCGGATTTGTTCACCACTGGGTAATTTTTCGGCTTTGTCGCAACCCCAACCAGCGCGTCCGGTTTCGAGCGATCGCAGTGCCTTTTGGAAGGATTCGTTGAAAGTCCGTCCAATTGCCATTGCCTCCCCGACAGACTTCATTTGAGTTGTCAGCACCGGGTCAGAACCGGGGAACTTTTCAAAAGCGAAGCGGGGAATTTTGGTCACCACATAGTCAATTGTCGGCTCAAAAGACGCGGGAGTTTTCTTGGTGATGTCATTTTTAATTTCATCCAAGGTGTAGCCCACAGCCAATTTTGCGGCCATTTTGGCGATGGGGAAACCTGTGGCTTTGGAAGACAAAGCTGAACTGCGGGAAACGCGGGGGTTCATCTCAATTACAACCACATCCCCATTCAGGGGATTAACAGCAAACTGGATATTAGAACCGCCAGTTTCCACACCAATCTCGCGGATGATTTTAATTGCCATATCCCGCAGCCTTTGATATTCTTTATCAGTGAGGGTTTGCGCGGGAGCGACGGTAATGGAGTCCCCGGTGTGGATGCCCATAGGGTCAAGGTTTTCGATGGAGCAGATAATCACCACGTTATCTGCCAAGTCACGCATGACTTCGAGTTCATATTCTTTCCAGCCCAGTAAGGACTGGTCAATAAGAATTTGGGAAACAGGGCTAGCATCTATACCCACCTGTGCCATTTCTTCAAATTCTTCTTGGTTATAGGCAATACCACCGCCACTTCCACCCATTGTGAAAGCTGGACGAATAATTAGGGGATAACTACCAATTTGGCGGGCGACAGCTTTGGCTTCTTCCAAAGATTCGGCTGTGTCGCTGGGACACACCGCTACCCCAATCCTGGCCATTGCTTCACCAAAAAGTTTTCGATCTTCGGCTTTTTCGATCGCTGGTAGTTTAGCGCCGATTAACTCAACGCCGTACTTTTCCAACACCCCATTTTTGGCTAAAGTAACGGCGAGGTTGAGAGCGGTTTGTCCTCCCATCGTTGGTAGTAAAGCATCGGGGCGTTCTTTCTCAATGACTTTTTCGACCAATTCTGGAGTTAGCGGCTCAATGTAAGTGCGATCGGCCGTTTCCGGGTCGGTCATAATCGTTGCAGGGTTGGAGTTGACCAAAACCACTTCATAGCCTTCTTCTCGGAGCGCTTTACAGGCTTGAGTGCCAGAGTAGTCAAACTCACAGGCTTGTCCAATCACAATTGGGCCAGAGCCTAACAGTAGAATCTTCCGGAGGTCATCACGGCGGGGCATAGTAGTTGCCTTGGAATACGAGAATACAAATCCTGATTATTTTAAGGGTCTTTACCCCCTGTCGTACTTTTTATTATTAAGTTTTCTAAGTTTGATGACAGGAAGGGGGGAACCGGAGTCGGGAGCATCCCAATGCAAGCTTAAATCTTTTCCCTCACCCCCAGCCCCTCTCCCATGTTTGGGAGCTACCGTGTATACACAAGTCGGCAGACCTCTCCCCAAACCCCTCTCCGACGCACAGAGGGGCTTTGAAGGTTGACTCCCCAACTCTTGAATGTTCTTGTTAGGTCTGAGAGCGCTTTGAGCAAAATAAGTCACTTGTGTATACACCGTAGCCTTAAAGGAAGAGAGAAATAGAAGTGAGGTTTTCCAGATGACCTAAATTGTCAGGAGGGCTATCAAGGTTTTTGCACATTTGGGATGCTCCCACCAGAGTCAAAGATGAGGGGGAAAATTCTACCCTGTTTCCCCACTCTCATGAAAATTATACACACTTAAGTTTTCATGTCAACAATAATGATAAATAAACGCAACTTGATGAGTATAGTTCATCCAGTAAACAAGAAAATTGAGACTTTTAGTAAGCAAAAATACAAAATATTATGATGGCCAATTAGCTTGTTTTTATTGTTAAGATGTTAAGATGTAAAGAATAAGCAGTTAAAATCTATAACTGTTAAAAAGCGAGGAGAACAATGTCTGAAACGCAAACTTTGTTACGTAATTTTGGTCATGTATATGACAATCCCGTATTACTGGATCAAAGCGTAACGGCTCCAGTTACAGAAGGATTTAACGTTGTATTAGCTAGTTTCCAGGCACTATACTTGCAGTACCAAAAGCATCATTTTGTAGTTGAAGGCTCAGAATTTTACTCTCTGCATGAGTTTTTTAACGAAAGCTACAACCAAGTACAAGACCATATCCATGAAATTGGAGAACGCTTAGATGGACTAGGTGGTGTGCCAGTAGCAACCTTCAGCAAACTCGCAGAATTAACCTGTTTTGAACAAGAATCTGAAGGGGTATATTCCTCTCGCCAAATGGTGGAAAATGACTTGGCCGCAGAACAAGCTATTCTTGGCGTAATTCGCCGTCAAGCGGCTCAAGCAGAGAGTTTAGGCGATCGTGGCACACGTTATCTCTACGAAAAGATTTTGTTGAAAACTGAGGAACGTGCTTATCATCTGTCTCACTTCCTGGCTAAAGACAGCTTAACATTAGGATTTGTCCAAGCTGCTCAAAGCTAAAACTCTCATAATCTAGATTTTTCTACCTAGACTGAAAGAAAAAGTTGGCAACACTAACTGTTAAAATATTATAAACAATGGCAGAGAATGGCATCCCTATTTATCTGCCATTTTTAATACAATCCGCTTGGGTTGAGCATTTCTTCCTTCTCTTTGCGCCCTTTGCGTCCAACTCTTACGAGACGCACTCGCGTTTGCGGTAGCCTGCGGCAAGACGCTTTGCGTCTACGTTAAAAAAATTAACTTTCACAAAGAGTTTTAGCCTTAACCCAAGCGGATTGATTTTTAATATAAGTAAACATATTTACATAATATTTGACGTAGATAATATTTAGCAATTAGCTAGTTGAGATAGATTTTTATCTGAGGAATCTATTGTATGCTGAATAAACTTACAGATATATGCCACAATCAATCCCCACTTCCAAGCTTTATCAGTTTAAATAATAAAGGTTTGCAAAAGCTTAAGAATTTGAAGCGTCACAATTAAATAAAATTAAAAATACAAAATAATCCTTAGAGGATGTTTTAAAAGTATTTTTCGTCAGACTAAAGCCTCCCAAACCTAACCCCCCCCTAGCCCACAAGGGAATGCAGGGTGGTTTCATACGAAGAAAGAAAAATACATAAGTCTTGGTTTCTCGTTTTGTGGCATGGCTTTTTACCCCCACTTCCATTCCTCTCCCATGTTTGGGAGAGAGGCTTTGAAACCCAGTTGTTGTTTTTCTCTGCTTGTATGAAACCACCCTGCCCTAGCCCACAAGGGAATGGGGGTTTCAAAGCCTCTCTGGGTTTGTCTAACGACAGACTGATAATGCGGATACTTGATAAGGGACTTCCAAATAAATAAATATCCAACTATTTATTGTGGGGTGGGCGACACGAGATCCCTTGACTATGGGCGGGCAAGATGCCCACCCCACAAGATGGGATAATTTATTTCTTGGTAATCCCTAACTGTTTTAAGGAAGGTTAGGGGGGATCACCAAGTGCCTAAAATCACAGTCAAATACTTTTCAAACAACCTCTTAGGGACTTTTGCAAGATGTCTAATTTTGAATTGATTTCTCGCTCATCGGATGAGTGCAAAATTTTTTTTTAAAATTAATGAGAATTCTTTGCACTTAAGGTATGCTGGTTTTAAGAGGCTAAACTCCTAAGACTTTCAAAAAGCAGGGAGTTAAATCGCGGTAGTTAGTACAAGTTTGTTGCACTTTGAGGGCAATTATCTTGAAATCGTTTAGTTCAGAAATAGAAATAAACCACCTTGTAGAGGTGAATTGGACAGATCGCTGGCAAGTCTATCAACGCCTAAAGGAGTTAGACATTCCCTGTAGTTGTGCGGCTAACCAGCCATTGAAAGTTGAAATTGGCAATCCGACTGTGGCTGTTCAGGTTTGGAGTGTGATCCGCCGATTTACAGCTTCTCGTCAAGACCAGATTTGGACTCTTGAATGCTGCTGGAAAAGTCGTGACCAAAAGTTTTAATCTACATCGCCAGTGTTAACCCTCGTGCTGCAAATATCAGAGTAGACAACTCGTATTAATTAAAAGGAGGTTAAAAAATGGGTGCATCTCACAGTATGGAAGTATCAGAATTTTGTCTTGAGGGTAGATTTATAGATTTTGTTATTAAAGATGGCTATAAGCTCAAAGGTTTACTGCTGGGTACTCATGAGGGTGAGTGCTACGTTAAACTTGCGAAAAATTTACGAGCTGCTTTTGATTTGCGGCTACCAGCAGGTACTTGGCTACAAGTTGTTGGTTATAAAGAATACGATCTAAAAAAAGACAAAGTTACGCTCAAAGCTGAACGTGTGATGGCGGCGCGTTCTGAAATGGGGAAAGTTCAAACCATCGCCGTAGCACAAGAACCCACATCTATCGATCATGTCAAGGTAAAACCAGCTAAGGCTAAAGCCACGATTTTGGTGTGTCAAAAGTCTGATTGTATGAAACGTGGTGGGAAAGCAGTTTGTCAGGCGCTGGAGGCGGCTTTAAGCGATCGCGGTTTAGAAGACCAAGTTACAATCAAGGGCACTGGTTGTATGAAGAACTGTAAAGCTGGGCCCAACTTAGTAATGCCAGATAAAACGCGCCATAGCCGAATTCAAGCCTCACTTGTCCCCGCAGTCATGAATCAACATTTTGGTGACAACAGTTTGTCAGCACAGCCTGAGAATTTAAGGGAAGTGGCAATATCTAATGGCAAGTTTTGCTAAGAAAGTAGAAGAATATTGACATTTTAATAAGAAAGTTTAATAATGTTTTCTCAAGTGTGTTCCATTAGTACTCGGTTTTAAACTTTTGATAGACTCTTGCAAGAGTAAAATATTAGGCGATCGCAACTCTCTTTGTCATGAAAAAGGCAAATATGTAATAGCGATCGCCTAATATTTTTATGCAATATGGTTGAGTGACCTCGCCCCTTGCTTCTAAAATAGGGACTGTATCCCTAGCAAAACTGGTAAATTTAGGGAAGCGAGGTGTTGATAAGCTTGATCTATAGCACCCTTTCCTCTAAGAAATCCTGTATTAGCTCCGGGACAAATATAGCGAAGAGTTCCTGGTGTAAAACGCTCTAATAACAGCCGAAGACTGTTAATTTGTCGAGGCCAATGAAAGGTTTTCGCTGTCCGTAATGGTACTGGTTGACCGTGCTGGTTAGGGACTAAATGGCGACCAGAAAACAATATACCTCCAAGCTCACTGTAGTAGAGACAAGATGAGCCGGGAGAATGGCCCGGTGTCCAAATCACTTGTGTTGTTGCATCGAGAGTAAATTCCTGCCTAAAGGTAGTTACAGTTAAGCCTGGTAATAAATAAGCTTCTTGCTCTTGAATCAGCACCTCGCAGCCAAAGGTTTGCTGAATTTCAGCAGTTTTGCCAATAGCGCCTCGATGGCTGAGAAATAACCAACGCACCCCTCCATGCGCTCTGAAAAAATCTTGATTTGTTTGGTCTAGGGCCGGACAATCTATCAGGATATTACCTTCGTTTCTTACAATGAAATAAGAGGTTGCGCCTAATGTGTCCCGATTGGGTGGAAAGGCAAAAATGCTCTCTTGTGCGAAGTCCGATTGCAGAGAACTTCCGCTAGGAACTTCGTCAGGGAAGACAGCCCGTGGTGGCTTAGTTGTATGACTTGGCACTTGTGGTAAAGGGCACATGATCAAAGAACCGAAACGGAGGAGTTGTGGACAATCTCGTTACAGTGTGGAAATTCTCAAAAATGGAAATTTGAGCGTTAAGCAGCACTGTTAACCGTTGTGAAAAAAATCGGGATTTGAGGTCTGCCTTGTAGTTAATGCTATGGTGCTAAAGCTACTGGCGGGGCGTTTGGTCAAAATTACTGAAGATAACATGGTATTTTGGTTTCTCTTTATCATTCTACTGGGGCTAGCGACTTATCTAATGGTGCAGCACAGTGTCGCTCACATCACCCGAACGCCAGTATGGTTGTTGTGGCTGGTTTTAATGATACCAGCATTTCTGCTGAGTGGATGGACGCTGTTGTACGGCCCCAAACAACCTCCACCGCCAGGGCTGATTATTTCGTCGTTATTTGTCTGCACACTGTTGTACTGGATGTTGTTCCAATGGGGGCGTGGAGTGCCAAGAGATACCCAAGCGCCAGCCCAAGCTCAAGCTCAAGCTTCGGAATCAGAGCAGACTATCCAGCCGATCGCAGAGCCAATAGCGCGTCCCATTGAGCTAACGGAAGAAACCCAACTGCGAAATTGTTTTCCTTGGTCTGTATACTACGTTCAAAATATTGAGTATCGACCACAAGCCGTGATTTGCCGTGGTCAGTTGCGAACTAAAGCTAGCAACGCCTACCAGCAGATTAAGACTAATATTGAAGCAGAATTTGGCGATCGCTTCGTGCTGATTTTTCAAGAAGGTTTCAATGGCAAACCTTTCTTTGTGCTGGTTCCCAACACTCAAGCTGCTAAACAGACAGTTACGCCACGACGCGACCAGGAACAGTTAGCTAGACCAGGGTTAGCACTTCTACTATTAGTAGCTACTTTGCTAACTACTACCTTGGTGGGAATGGAAATTGCTGGTGTTTCTCTACCGCCTCTGTGGGAAATTAGCTCTTTGTTCAAAGTTCTATCTAACCCAGATGTCCTATTCAAAGGATTGCCTTATTCCTTAGCACTGATGACTATTTTGGGCATTCATGAACTTGGGCATTATTTGACGGCTAAATTTTACAAGATTCGCTCGACGTTGCCTTATTTTATTCCCGTGCCTTTTTTCTTGGGAACTTTTGGTGCATTTATTCAAATGCGTAGTCCCATTCCCAACCGCAAAGCTTTATTTGACATTAGTATTGCTGGGCCAATTGCAGGCTTTGTTGTTAGCTTGCCATTTTTAATCTGGGGCTTGGCTAATTCTGATGTGGTTTCCATCACTGAAAAAACCCGACTTTTGAATCCTGATGCCCTGAATCCTAAGTATTCAATTTTAGTGGCGCTACTCTCGAAGTTAGCCTTGGGAAGTGAGTTAACAGCAAAATCAGCCCTTGATTTACATCCAGTTGCAGTAGCAGGTTTTCTAGGACTAATTGTTACAGCATTAAATTTAATGCCTGTGGGACAACTAGATGGAGGTCACATTATCCATGCGATGTTTGGACAACGAACTGCAATGGTGATTGGTCAAATTGCTCGCGTGTTGTTGCTATTACTTTCTTTGGTTCGGGAAGAATTTTTAGTGTGGGCGATTATCTTATTATTTATGCCATTGGTTGATGAACCTGCGCTGAATGATGTCAGTGAATTGGATAACGGACGTGACCTTTGGGGATTACTAGCAATGGCTTTGTTGGTTGTAATTATTCTGCCACTACCGCAGGCGATCGCTAACTTTTTGCAAATTTAAAAAATATTAGAATCAGCACGCTTTGTGCTTACTACAAACTCTCCAAACTATAGCGGTTCTCAGTTGAGTAAGTACTGAATCCCAAGGGGCTACCGTGTATACACAAGTTGGCAGACCTCTCCCCAAACCCCTCTCCGATGCGGAGAGGGGCTTTGAAACTCTGGCTCCCCTTCCCTTGTAGGGAAGGGGCTGGGGGTTAGGTCTCAATACTGGGGTTGGGGGATGAGGGCAAATCTTTTTGATATTATGCGGACATGATATCACTCCCTTGTGCTGCTACGATTACCTGTGCTTCTCTCAGAACGCGTATGGTTCCGTCGTTACCGGAGGTGTCGCCCCATAAATAACCGCGTACTACTTCCTGAATCACGGTATTATCTGGAATATCTGCTCTGGACTCACGTCCCACAGCATACATGGTTTGGGAGTTAAAGGGTTTGCCCTGTGCTGCGATGGGAACAACACGCCGTTGTCGTAGTACTTCTAAAAGCGATCGCCTAATTAACTCTACTCCCTGTTGATTGCTGGTTAAAATTTCGCTTAAAGATTCTGATATTGGTAATTTTTCAGACACTGTTGATTGAACTTCTTTACCAGCAAACCACTGTTTTAGCTTTTGCCACAAGCTTTTTTCTGGGGTAGATTTTGGGATTGAGGTAGCAGATAATGCTTCTATTTCGGCTTGCCAGTACGTACAAGCCTGATCTAAAGCATCCACGATACCCAGCAAATCTTTTAGTAGTTTCTCTTGCTGTTGTTCAGATTTATCTAATGCCTGTTTTTGGCTTTCTTCCAGACGTATTTGCAGCTGTTCTTTATCTGTACGAGTTACTTCTAATGCTTGCACTAGAGCATCTTGAGTAGAACGCAACAATTTGCCCTGTTGCTTAACTTCATAGCGTAAAGCAGTCCATTCTGCCACCATTTGATAGGCATCAAAGGAATTAGCTGACTCTGGCGGTTCACCCAGATATTCAGGTGGTGTTTGTTCTGAATGTAAATAATCTAAAAATTGGTTAAATAAAGCTTGTTTGTCATTTGTTGTTTGTTGTTTGTCATTTGTCATTTGTCATTTGTTGTTTGTTGTTTGTCATTTGTCATTTGTCATTTGTTGTTTGTTCCCCGTGCCTAATGCCCCAGGGCTATTTCATTCTAGACATAAACCACCCGGAACTGAAGTTCCTGGCTCATAGCTAAAGTCCGTTAAAACGGACTATAATCTTTTCTCAGTCGTCTTTAGACGACTTTCGCTATTAGACTCAGAATTCATTCTGAGGCGGGCTAGATGAGAATGAAATAGCCCTGCCAAATGCCCTATTCTTAAAATGTTGCACGAATTAAATCATCTAGGTTAACTTCTAGTTGAGCGATCGCTTTTTCTCGTACCTGTTTTAGTATGTCTGGGTTTAGTTCTGGTTTTAAGGGACGAATCTTCAATAAATCCTCGTTTTGAGTTGTCTCTCCTTTACGAAGTGCTTCGTAAGCTCCTCGAATTGTCTTAAATTCTTCTGGATAGGTATGAGCGGGGAATTCACGCAGCTTGGAGTGATACGCCGCTTTAATTTGGGCGGGGGTGGCTCCTGGAGCAATTCCTAACTGTTCGTAGTCGGAAGTCATAAATGAAAATTGGTAATTGGCGCGATGTGCAACTTATTCTTAAAAACCCCACTTCCATTCCTCTCCCCGAAACGGGGAGAGGCTTTGATTCTTGCTCCCCTTCCCTGGTAGGGAAGGGGTTGGGGGTTAGGTTTGAGAGTAAAGTTGCACATGGCGTTAATTGGCAAATAAATAATCTGGCTGCTGCTCAATACGGTTCACAAAAGGGCTGAAACTCTTTTTTTTTACGAACCACAGAGGCGCAGAGAACACTGAGAGAAGAGAGAGAGAAGAGAGAGAGGAGGGGGAAATGCTTAAGCTAAGTGTATTGGGCTGCTGCCTGGTTTAAAATAATTCGTCAAAACCTCCTTTTCTTCTACCCTTTTGCTTTCTAGAGGTAGGTGGTAAATTTCTAAACATAAAGTCTATTTCTGACTCATCATCTTCTGAGTCGTCATCGTCGAAGATGTCAGGCATATTGTTTAACATCATTTGCTTGAGTTCTGGAAGCATTCTCTCAAAGTCAGCTTGAGGAATTTTCTTGGCAAATAATTTTTTAATCATCTTTTCTAATAAATCATCAATATTTGACATATTCAGATTGTCAAATTCCTCTGGGTCTGGCATTATGCTTTGAGTTTCTTTGGCGGAAACAAATGCCTGTTCTTCCCGAAATGCTTGTAATGCTTTGGCATCTTGTAGGCGACGGGCTAGTTCAAATCCCTCTTGCTTCAATTGTTCATATTTTGGTTGATCAATAGGGTAAGTGGTGGCTCTAGCTAATAACAGCAAAGGGTTTTGAGGTTCCCGACGTAGTGCTTCTTCTAAGGCAGGAATTAAGGTTGTAATTCTGCCAAAACGGCGTGCTTGCAGTTGAATATTTGCTAGAGCATTTCCTGGCTGGGGCATGGTGTCGAGATAGCTACGTAGAGGAGATTCTAGTTTTTGGGGGCTACTTTCTTTGACGGCTAAGACAACTAAGTGGGCAACTCTGGCTTCTGGTTGTTCTGCTGATAGGTTGAACAACTTTTGCAGATATTGAGCTGTTAAAGCGGCGATGCCTTTTTCACGTTTGGCGAAGAGGTGAATAGAAAGAGCGATCGCTTGCAATACACTAATTTGCTCATTTCCAGATAATTTTTTTAACAGCGCGTCCCATGCTTCGGCTGCTACTTTTTGCTGTAAGGAAACTCGTCCGCCAGAGTTGGGAGGACTTTGCACTGCATTCACAAAAATCTGACAAGCACGCAAAGCCGGATCTTTGGGATCTTTCCCCTGCACTAGACGACTAAAGAAAGGGTAACTCAGTGTAGAAATGGCATCCACCCAAGGCAATACTTCTACTTCCGATTCAATACTGAAGTCATCAAAGTGCTTACCAAAACGACGACGAGCTTCGTTGCGTCCTTGTTTGTCTCCTAGCTCATCCCAACAATTCAGCAAGGCACGGTAAATTTCTTCATAGCGACACCCACCTTCAATCGCTTGGGTAATCAGTGCGATCGCTTCAGTATAATTTCCTTTTATTGCCGCCAAAAGTCCCTTGCGACCCAATAATTCTGGTGATGTGGGACAGATGCGTTCTGCTTGTTGTAAAGCTCCTAAAGCGGCGCGAGTCCGACCCATTCCCATGTCAGCATCTGCCATGCGACAATGGAGGTGAGCTAAGGTTGGTTTCAATCGTTCCTCTGGCCATTCTTGAGGCTTTTCTTTGGCTTCCTGCTCTAACCACTTCAACAACCGAGTCAACAGCCGTTGGCGTTCTTGCTCAGAATCGTTAAGTTCAAAGACTTCTAATAGGTTAACTGCCAACTGCGGGTTAAAGGGTTTTTCTGTTAACAAAGGCTGCCAAAATTGCTCTGCACAGTTTAGTTGTCGTTGATTAAAAGCCTGTTGACCTGCAAGGGTTAAAAGCGATGTTCGGAGACTATTTAGTTCCGGGAAAGAAGTTGCACACCTTTGCATTCGGAGCAATACATGAGCGGCATCATGATGGTTGCCATCGTCAATTAGCTGTACAATCATCAATGCTGATATTGCATCCTGGATCACCTGATCTTTTTGTTCTAGATTTTGGGGATTGAGGGGAAGTTCTCCAGTCTTTGCTTGTTGGGAAATTGCCAATCGCTTTAAAATTGGATGCTCCAAATACTTTGGTTTGGCAAAGGTATTTTCCGATGATTCCAAACCCAACAGATTAGCAGCACCATTCCAATTCCCACTGACTTGCTGGCTGAAAACAAGCCAAGCATTTGGTAAATCTCCTGGGGTGATGGGGTGCTTAATTTTCTCAAAAAATGTCAAAGCGGCTTGTGGTTGTTCATTTTTGAGAGCAATGACTCCTTGTATCCAGTGGAGTTGAGCCGCGTTAAAGCGTTTGGATTGTTGGTTGATTAACTGCTCAACTGTGGCGATATCTCCTTTGAGTAATAAGAGTTTGAGATAACATATGCTGTAGTCTTTGGTGAGGTTGTTTGCCTCAAATGCCTCACGGAGCAAATTCAAAGCTACATCTAATTGATTTAACTCCATCAAACACCTTGCTTGCCAATAGTAAGCATCTCCTCCAAAACCCAAGACCAGAGAGCGTCCAAAGGATTTTTCTGCGTGTCTAAAATCTTGCTTTTGAAATTGCTGCTGACCCCAGAGGAAGCAAATCTCTGATTCTTTGGGAGTGAATTCAATATCAGGATGCGATCGCTGAATTTTTCTGATTTCTTCTAATGCTTGCCGATATTTTTCTTGCTTGACCAATTCTTGCAGTTGTGCCTGAAAGGAGTTTTCAGTAAGTTTTGTACCTTTGCTAGAGACGTGTTTTTTTGAGTGCTGTTTGGACTCATGTTTAGCCATTCTTACCTCCAGTCTGGTAAAACTGCTGATACACCCTATATATATTTAATCAACATATCAGCGATCGCGATCGTTTCATAGGTAGTTGTTATGCCATTGTTAACCGAGACAATGCCATTGTTAGCCAAGACAATGCCATTGTTAACCGAGACAATGCCATTGTTAGCCAAGACAATGCCATTGTTAACCGAGACAATGCCATTGTTAGCCAAGACAATGCCATTGCACATCAAAAGACTAGGACTTAGGGACTGACATTAAAAGGGCGGTTAGAAACCGCGTCTACACAGACGAAACCCGCCTGCGCGGGTTAAAAATATTAATTTTCTCTTAGTCCGCGCAGGCGGACTTTGTTTGTGTAGCCGCGAATTCCATTCGCCCAGGCTTAAGTTGACACCAATGGCGTCTCGCCCGCCCTTGTGTATGGGCCCTCGTGTCGCCCACCCCACAAGATTGGGTAATTTATTTGTTGTTAGTCCCTTATGCAATAACTCTCTGAAACTCTTATTCCTTTACACGTCTTGCAAAAGTCCCTAACACCCCACCCCCAACCCCTCCCCGCTTGCGGGGAGGGGAGACAAAGCGTAGCTTTGGCGGGGTGGGGTTCTTTATTTTTGTTTTGCTAATTCTGGAGTTCGCCCTTTCAAGCCAATCATCAATTTCAGCATAAACACCTTTAATATAGGTACTCGCTGCAAAAACCATAAACCCAGGCGACGAACCACCACCACAGGTAAGAAATTATTAGAAAACATTCGATCTAACAAATCGGTGAAACCTAAAATCGTCAGATTTTCCAGCTGGCGCCAGCGTTCATAACCTTTGAGAATCTGAATGTCACCAATATCTTTACCCGCTTTGTGCGCTGCTTGAATTACTTGCGCCAAAGCTGCTGCATCTCGAATACCCAAATTTAAACCTTGTCCGCCGACGGGATGGCAATTGTGCGCCGCATCACCAATTAATGCTAGTCGGGGGAGAACGTAGCGATCGCTTTGCATGAGTTGTACCTGAAAAACAAAGCGATCGCCTAGTAATTCCAATTTCCCCATCTGATCGCCATAGCGGCGGCTTAGTTCTGCCAAAAATTGCTCGTCATTTAAAGCACACAAAGCTTTTGCTTCTTCATGGGGCGCTGTCCAGACAATGCGGCAACGGTTCCCCGGTAAAGGTAAAATCGCAAAGGGCCCGCTAGACCAAAATCTTTCGTAAGCGGTGTTATTGTGGGGTTTTTCTGGTTTGACAAAGGCGACAATGCAAGACTGCCAATATTTCCAGCCAGAAGTTTTAATTCCAGCAGCTTGGCGAATTGGCGATCGCGATCCATCTGCTGCGACAACTAATTTGCTGCGAACTGTCCTTAACTGATCGGCAACTTTTATATTGATCGCGACTATATTTTGCTGGTATTGCGTATTTACCACTTCCGCCGGACACAGATAAGTCACATTTGGGCAATCTTGGACAAACTCTTGCAATGGCTGCAACAGCGCTTGGTGTTCCGCCACAAAACCCAACTCTGGTGTATTTATATCATCTGTGGTAAATTCCACCACATTGGGATAATCAGCATCCGAAAGACGAACTCGGCAATATTTAGCGATTTGAGGCAACATTTTGTCCCAAACGCCAATTCCTTCATAAATTAGCGAAGAAAGCATATGAACTGCATAGGCTTGTCCCTTGGCTACCGCCACCGATGCGACTTTCGCCTCAATTAGCAAGACACTCAAGCCAGAATCTTTTAAAGCAGAGGCTAGAGTTAACCCAATAATCCCACCGCCGACAATTACCAAATCATATTCATATCCCCGCTCATTTGGCGGTGTTGGTTGGGGGGAAAGAGTTTGCTCAAGCTGCGTTATGGCCATTGTTAAGTTAGGTTACAGCGTCTTAACTCTTATTTTGACGCGATCGCGCCTCCTTGAGCAACCTTAAAAGCTAAACTAAGTACAGATGCAGCATAAAATCGTGGCCAATTGAGGATTGAAATTTAAACGCATAGGCGCAACTCTTGGAGACGCACTCGCGTTCGCCTTCCCGCAGGGTAGGGGCGCAAAGGGAAGCGCATAGGCGCTTCGCCTTCCCGCAGGGTAGGAACGCAAAGAGAATTCGCTACGAATTAATGAAATGTTGTACTAAGCATTTCTTCCTTCTCTTCCTTCTCTTCCTTTGTGTACTCTGCGCCCTTTGCGGTTCGTTTCTTCCTAAATTTGCATAAACCCTGAATTATTGGCTGACGCGAGCAATTGGTTTAACCTGACGATAAGTATTAAGTAAGCTGAGAAATTTATGACCATCAAAATTTATCGGGTCAACTTTTTTACCAGAACGGTCTACTAGATGGTGCGTAGTGATGCGATCGTCCGGGACTTGACTTTGAGCAATTAACCAAGCAAGAGAATTATATTGAGCTTCCGTATAACCGCTATGGGTTTGTTGACTGCTACTGTCATAACTATCTGGCGGTGTTTCCAAAGAAACATGATAAGCAAAATTGTTCACAGACGCAGGCAAATTTGGATTAGTCTGCACAGTTTCCACTCCCTGGGAACCATCAAATACTGAGTTAGCTGCACCAAAAGCCCGCTTTTCTGGCGGTACTAGATAAACCACTGTTCCATCTAACTTGACTAAAGCGTGGTAACTTGCTTGCACATTTTCATCATCATGGGCTACTTGAAAGAAATTGATCGCACTAGAAGCAGAATAACCAGTTTCATGGAGGACGATAATTGGTTGATTGTTGACAGGTATACCGTTAACATCTTGGGAGTACCGTTCTCCATAGTTAGTTGGGTTAACTGAGACAACTTGATAATTAGGTCTATACTGTGCAAAAGCTTGACTGGTTACATACCTTGCTACAGGCTTGCTAGTCTTGACTGGGGACTTGATCACATTTTGAGATTTATTCTCTGGCTCTTTGGCTGATTGGAATTGGGCCTGGGGATATTGACTCCAGGCTGTAACCTGTGGATTGGATGTATGGGATGTTGTCGGATGATTGTGTAATTTTGTCGCTCGTCCAATTAGCAGCACTACAATTAAAGCCATGAACATCAGCGAGATTAGTAGCACCCTAGTCGCCCAGTCTTTAAACTTCATTGTTCTAATACGCGTAAAACGGTAAATTTCCCTAAGTAGTGAAAAAATTGTAGTTTACTACTCTAAATGCTTAACAGGCATTGATACCAAATTTCCCAAGCAATCAGCAACTTCTTTCCGATGACACCGATTCGGGTTCATTTCAGCACACAACAGTAAAACATTACCCGTTTGAGCAATTTGTGCAATTTCATGTAGAGCCTTATCTGCTTCTTCTTTATTTACTGGAATCCAATTTTCCTTACCAGATGTGTTACCTAGAGCAGTTTTAGAAATATATTCAATATGATTTGATTCACAGAATATTTTAATTTTGTCGCCGTACCATTTACGGCTCCAAGCACGAGGAACCATCCTCACATCAACAACACATTCCACATCAAACTTTTGCAGGTATTCCAAGAAGGTATCATAATCTTTGCGATTGCCATATCCGAAAGTAAGTATACATCTTGTTTTAGCAATATCTTTAACTGTCATTTTTCATTCCTAAAACCAATCAAGTTTAAATATTATATTTTTATTAATGGTGGGTAAAATATCCCAATAATCATAAAGCTATTTTTGTGATTTTTTAGGTTTCCCATGATAAAGTATAAATCTTTTTTGCTAAATGCGAATCCACTGAACTGGTTTTTCGTCATCATCTAATAAAACTCCTGCTGTACAGACTGTTTCTTGATATTTGGTGCTAATTGAAGGGTATGTTTTAGTTGCAATCAAAATTTTCCTTCTTTCCATAGAACGACCTCTATATGAACTAGCTCACTATGTATACTGACAATGTAAGTACATCAGTCGCTTCAGTATATATCAAAATTTTTCCATTACATACTGCGGAAACTCTCAAAATTTTGGAAAATAATAAAGTAAGTTGAGTATCACAAGACTCACTTGATTTCCTCATTTCTTCTAGGAAAACATGACTCATCCTTTCCTTGAACGCCTGCGTAGTCCAGATAGCCCAGTCCTCGTCTTCGACGGGGCGATGGGAACCAATTTACAAACCCAAAACCTGACTGCTGAAGACTTCGGCGGCCCACAGTATGAAGGTTGTAACGAATACTTAGTCCACACGAAACCCGAAGCTGTGGCTAAGGTTCACCGTGACTTTCTCGCTGCTGGTGCTGATGTGATTGAAACCGATACCTTTGGTAGTACGTCCCTGGTGCTGGCAGAATATGACTTAGCAGACCAAGCCTATTACCTCAGCAAGACAGCCGCAGAATTAGCCAAGGGTGTGGCTGCGGAATTTTCCACGCCAGAAAAACCCCGGTTTGTGGCTGGTTCTATCGGCCCCACAACCAAACTTCCTACCTTGGGACATATTGACTTTGATACCATGAAAGCTACTTTTGCTCAACAAGCAGAAGCGCTGTGGGATGGTGGTGTTGATTTATTTCTGGTGGAAACTTGCCAAGATGTGCTGCAAATTAAAGCGGCGCTGAATGGGATTGAAGAGGTATTTGTTAAGAAGGGCGATCGCCGGCCGTTGATGGTGTCTGTGACAATGGAAAGCATGGGCACAATGTTGGTAGGTTCAGAAATTAGTGCTGTGCTGACAATTCTGGAACATTACCCAATTGACATTCTCGGTCTAAACTGTGCCACTGGCCCAGACTTGATGAAACCACATATCAAGTATCTGGCAGAACATTCACCTTTTATTGTTTCCTGTATTCCTAACGCGGGTTTACCTGAGAACGTCGGCGGTCAAGCACACTACCGCCTGACACCGTTGGAATTACGGATGTCGCTGATGCATTTTGTTGAAGATTTGGGTGTCCAAGTGATTGGGGGTTGCTGTGGGACGCGTCCAGAACACATTCAACAATTGGCAGAAGTCGCCAAAGATTTGAAGCCAAAAGTTAGACAACCTAGCTTAGAACCAGCAGCAGCATCAATTTACACCACTCAGCCTTACGACCAAGATAATTCTTTCTTGATTGTTGGCGAACGTCTCAACGCCAGTGGTTCCAAGAAGTGCCGCGATTTACTCAATGCGGAAGATTGGGATGGACTCGTTTCAATGGCGAGGGCGCAAGTCAAAGAAGGCGCACATATCCTTGATGTCAACGTCGATTATGTGGGACGCGACGGTGTGCGGGATATGCACGAATTAGTTTCGCGCATTGTTAATAATGTGACATTGCCTTTAATGCTTGACTCCACCGAATGGGAAAAGATGGAGGCCGGTTTAAAGGTTGCCGGTGGTAAGTGTTTGCTGAATTCCACCAACTACGAAGATGGGGAACCGCGCTTTTTGAAAGTGTTGGAGTTAGCGAAAAAGTACGGTGCTGGTGTAATCATTGGTACTATCGATGAAGATGGCATGGCACGGACAGCAGACAAAAAGTTTGCGATCGCACAACGTGCATACCATCAAGCTGTAGAATACGGCATACCACCCACTGAAATATTCTTTGATACCCTGGCGTTACCAATTTCCACCGGGATTGAAGAAGATCGAGAAAACGGTAAAGCCACAATTGAATCCATCCGGCGGATTCGTGAAGAATTGCCTGGATGTCATGTGATTTTGGGTGTTTCCAATATTTCCTTTGGTTTAAATCCAGCCTCGCGGATGGTGCTGAACTCGGTGTTTTTGCACGAAGCGACGACGGCGGGAATGGATGCAGCCATTGTCAGTGCTAACAAGATTTTACCACTCTCGAAGATTGAAGAACGCCATCAAGAAATTTGTCGCCAGTTAATTTATGATCAGCGAAAATTTGAGGGTGATGTTTGCGTATACGATCCTTTGGGAGAGCTTACCACAGAGTTTGCCGGGGTGACAACTAAGCGCGATCGCTCCTTAGATGAAAGTCTCCCCATCCCAGAACGTCTCAAACGTCACATCATCGACGGCGAACGCATTGGCTTAGAAGAACATCTGACAAAAGCCTTAGAAGAATATCCCCCCTTGGAAATTATCAACACCTTCTTGCTAGATGGGATGAAAGTTGTCGGGGAATTATTCGGTTCTGGACAAATGCAATTACCCTTCGTATTGCAATCTGCGGAAACCATGAAAGCGGCGGTTGCTTATCTAGAACCGTTCATGGAAAAATCTGAATCTGGCAACAACGGTAAAGGAACCTTTATCATTGCCACAGTCAAAGGCGATGTCCACGACATTGGTAAAAACTTGGTGGATATCATCTTATCCAACAACGGCTACAAGGTGATTAACCTGGGAATTAAGCAGCCGGTGGAAAACATCATCAACGCTTACGAACAGCACAAAGCTGATTGTATAGCCATGAGTGGTTTGCTAGTAAAATCCACCGCCTTCATGAAAGAGAATTTGGAGGTATTCAACGAAAAGGGAATTAGTGTCCCCGTAATTTTAGGTGGTGCGGCGCTGACTCCCAAATTTGTCCATGAAGATTGCCAAAAAACCTACAAAGGTAAAGTTGTTTATGGCAAAGATGCCTTTTCTGACTTGCATTTCATGGATAAATTAATGCCAGCAAAGGCCGCTGGTAACTGGGAAGATTTGCAGGGATTTTTGAACGAAGTTGAAACGGCTGAAGTTTCGACAAATGATAACAAAGAATCAGTAACTACAATTGCCCAAAAAACATCTGCTGAAGCAAAAGTAATAGATACCAGACCTTCTGAGGCTGTGGAGATAGATATTGAACGTCCCACACCACCTTTTTGGGGAACACAGTTATTGCAGCCTAGTGATATTCCCATTGAGGAAATATTCTGGCATTTAGATTTACAAGCTTTAATTGCTGGACAGTGGCAATTCCGCAAACCCAAGGAACAATCTAAGGAAGAATATCAGGCCTTCTTAGCTGAGAAAGTTTACCCAGTTTTAGAAACTTGGAAACAGCGAATTATTGAGGATAATCTGTTACATCCACAAGTGATTTACGGGTATTTCCCTTGTCAATCTGAGGGGAATTCTCTACATATATATGACTCAGAAAACCAATCACAACAAGTTGCAACTTTCGAGTTTCCCAGACAAAAGTCTTTAAGACGGCTGTGCATCGCAGATTTCTTTGCACCGAAGGAGTCGGGAATTATTGATGTCTTCCCGATGCAAGCGGTGACTGTGGGGGAGATTGCGACAGAATTCGCTCAAAAGCTGTTTGCAGCGAATCAATACACCGATTATCTGTATTTCCACGGCATGGCGGTGCAGGTGGCCGAGGCGATCGCTGAATGGACACACGCCAGAATTCGCCAAGAGTTAGGTTTTGCTGCTGAGGAACCCGACAATATTCGGGATATATTAGCACAACGCTATCGTGGCTCCCGGTATAGTTTTGGGTATCCAGCTTGTCCAAATATTCAGGATCAGTACAAACAACTGGAGTTATTGCAGACTGACAGGATTAACTTGTATATGGATGAAAGTGAACAACTTTATCCAGAACAGTCTACCACTGCGATTATTGCTTACCACCCATTAGCAAAATACTTTAGCGCCTAAAATCCTACTCTCAAACCAATCGACTTGGTATTAGTGATATTTTGCCCCGAAAGATCCCCCAACTCCCCAATTTATCCCAGGGCTGTTTCATTCCCCCAAGAACTTTAAAAATCAAGGGTTCTAGGAATTAAAAAATGGTTATTTTGTAACCAGCGTACCAAGAAAATGAACTATTTTACTGCTATTTAAGTGCTTAAATGTTCATCTCATCCTTACGCTTACCTACAATTTGATCGCTAACTATTTTGACAAATCCTGTTTGAAATGGAATGAAACAGCCCTCCCTGCCTTGAAAAGGGGGGCAAAAACCTCTCAAAGTCCATCGGTGAGAGGTCATATCACAATAGACTTGGGTTAAGCATTTCTTTCTTCTCTTTGGACTTACGCAAAATCATGAAAAAACGAACCGCAAACGCGAGTGCATCTCCCCCTGGGAGAAGGACGCAAAGGAATAAGGTTTTAGAGAGTTATTGCCTAAGTACAATATTTCATAAATTCGTAGCCAATTCTCTGCGAACCTACCCTACGGGAAGGCGTTCGCGTAGCGTCTCGTAGAGAAGCGCCTATGCGCTTCCCTTTGCGCCCCTACCCTGCGGGAAGGCGAGGCGCCTATGCGTTTAAATTTCAACCCTCAATTCGCCACGATTTTATGCTGCATCTGTACTAAGTCCTATCTCTGTGTCCGCCTTAGCGTTTTGCCTTATATATAAATCCAGATCCCTAGTACTATTTATGACTAGAAGCTAAAACCCGTATATTATCGTCTTTTAAAAGTGGCTCAGGTCGGAGTTGAACCAACGACCCCAGGCTTATGAGTCCCGTGCTCTAACCAACTGAGCTACTGAGCCATGTTTTCCCAAATCATCTGCTAATATAGCATATAAATTTGCTCAAGGCTAGCCCTTTTTGCAATTTTATTACAGCTTTCAGATTTGTTGAGGCAGTAGAAAGCAAAAAAGGGAGGTAAACTCCCTCAACGAACAAGGCAATAATTTAGTTACAGACAGCCAATAATTACAGGCGAGCCGGTAGCATAGCTATTGGGTTAACAGCACCCTTGCCTGATGGATGAATTTCAAAGTGGGTGTGTGGCCCGGTACTGTGACCAGTGCTACCCATTAAAGCAATTGTTTCTCCCTGATTCACCTGCTGACCAGGTTGCACCAGAATTTTGCTGTTATGAGCATAGCGAGTTGTGCTGCCATCAGGATGGCGGATTTCAACAAGGTTGCCGTAACCACCATTGTTCCAACCAGCTTTTTCTATCGTCCCCTCGGCTGAGGCGACAACTGGCGTGCCAGTGGAGTTAGCAACGTCAATTCCTTTGTGCATTCTACCCCAGCGCCAGCCATAGCCAGAGGTGAGGGTGCCTTTCGCTGGCCATGTGTAAGCTAAGGTTGAAGTAGATGGAGGAGGTATAAGTTCGTCAATGGGTCTGGGCAGATATTGATCCACTGCTGCCAAAGGCGGTAGGATCTGGGGAGAAACTGTGGTTCCTCGCATCTTTCCTAAAGAGTCAGAGGCATTTACTCTTCTACCAGGTGTTGCAACTCTTGTGGGAGATGGAGTGCGAGAGGGAGTCCACTGACTGGCAGAACCTAGATTAGGCAAGAACTCTGGGTTTACTGGTTCGTTAGGACGTACAGTAGTACGGAATTGGGTGTTAATTGGTTGAGCAGTATAGTTAGGCCGAATCGGTGTAGGAACTGCTATTGGGATCGCTACACTATTCGGTCGAGCAGCAGAGTTAGGTACTGTGAAATTATTAGGGGTAGAAATAGGAGTGAGGATCGCAGCATTATTAGTTTCCGTAGCTGCTGGTGGCACAACTAAGTTCCCAGACTGTTGAGCGCGATATTTCTGCTGCAACCTTTGGATTTCCGCTTGTAAGCCCCGCAAACGGTCATTATTATTGTTGTTTACCGTTGCTACCCTATTTGTTGGTGTTTTAGGCTGTTGCATTTCGGCAAAGGCTTGTGGCACTGGAATGTCACCACCGACGCCATCAGAATTAGCTGTGGGGAGGGCTGTTTCTAAGTCCGTCGCACTATTTGCCTGAATCTGAATATTTACTGCTGTAGGGACGGCAATGCTACTTTTGTCGGCAATAGTTGGTGATTGTGAACTAGGTAGATATGAGTTAGCGCTACCAATATTGATCGGGGAGGTGGCTACCTTTGGAGTTTTGCTGGACTCGATAAAAGTGGGCTGACTCGCTACAGTTGCCTCAAATTGAACAGCAGGAATAATTAGTTTTTGACTAATTTGCAGTTCATTTGGATTATTGAGGTTATTTGCCTTCACAAGTTCTGATACGGAAGTATTGTGTCTGCTGGCGATCGCTGCTAGGGTATCTCCAGGCTTAACTTCGTATGCGGTTCGAGTTGAGGAGGCAATAACTGTTGGTTGAGCTGGTACTAATGCACTCGTCTGTGTCTTCTGTTTTAACTTCGATATCAGGTTCGCTTTGCTTGTATCGTTAGAAGTCTCTGACTGGCCTAATACAGTCTTCTCAACCACAGTTGTCGGCTGCGTCAACTCTATATGAGCTTGTGATAAATTTTTGGTCTCCCCAGAGCGCGACTGTGCCAGACTCTTTCTTAAACGTGTCGATTTTTCTTGTAAGCGATTTAGTGCGAACTCTTGTTGCGCCTTAAGTTGTGCATTTATTTCACTGTTGACTACTCCAGATGTTGCCACTGTTTGTGGCTGGGCAGTTAGTGATGCATTTATACTACCAACACCATCAGCACTATAGTCAGACAGATTATTGACTGTTGGGAAACTAGTTTTGGCTAAGGTATTGTTCAATCCCTGTGCTACTTGGGGTTTCAGGTTGGTGGAATTTTTATAACCGACTGTTGCTTGGGAAAATGTATTGGATGCAGGAAGTTGCAAAGACATCCCATTTGCCGCAACTTGCCATTTAGCTTCAAGCCCAGGCACTTGTGAGACTGCCGTTGGTTCCACGATCACAGGATTTTCCGGCACGCTCGCTGATGAGACTGCTTGGGACTCCAGCTTTATGGAGGCGAATTTCACCTCAGTGTCAGGAACAGCAGGAATCGCTGAGGTTGCCTTTTGGCTGCCTACAGGCACTGCTGCTTGGGCTTGATCGCTTTGTCGAGTCACCAAAAGGCTGGTTGCTCCCATAGAGATTGCCAAGCCAATCATGGCGGCTTTTGTCCGCACCCGGCGGTTAACTTTTGGATTCATCAAATTTAGCAGTTCCACCGGGGCATCATCGCTGCTGGGGTTATTGTTCAACACAGCTTTTACTCTCTTTTTTAATGCTCGTTTCAAAGACGACCTCCTATGATCACTAGCGCTTAACTGACCTCGATTTTTCTGTTGGATACTAGTCAATGATTTAGATCACAACCAACGATAGATCAAGATCACATTCACCAGAGATGCTTACGCAAGATTAACCTGCTTCTCTGATTTAGACAAGTTTACACGTGTTAACAAAACTTAGAGTTTGTTGTGTTTACTTGTCCGAACCACTCCTAACACCACTTAGGACGTTTTACTCTTTACCATTATCCGCGCTTGTCTTGCGTCAATCGCGGGGACTGGACAAAGGATTTGCCAAGTCGATAGTCGCTGTTGAGAATTAAATTGCTGCGACTTCTGGAAAAATGATGCCCCCTACTGTAGATATCTTCAAGATATTTTTACCCAATCCGTCTTCTCAACACGAGACTTTACGTTGATTATTCCCTAAAAAACAACCGTATGAACTACCGGCTACTTTTGGGCTGCTTTCTGGCATTCATGGAGCCACAATGGCTCAAATGACCAATATGACTTGGTTGTAGCGATTTTGTTCCCTCCTTTAGGATGTTTGAAATTCATCAAAATCTATCATTCAAATTTGGCAATATCCCAAGTTTTATATACAAATTTCTTATAATAACTTTCCCATATTTGTAAGTATCTTCCACTACAATTTACGGATAAACCTAATTTTAGGTATCTTGTTTTACATATTATCGCAGTAACCAAGAAAGTTTTTCCTGCCAAAAATAAATCGTCTTATGGATTCCTGGAGATCTTCTACGTAAATACACGTATGATTGTCCGGATAGAGAACTATTGTAAGTAGCCTAACTGACGACGGGTTTCAAATAAGCCAATTGCCACACTCACCGACAGATTCAAGCTGCGAACCCCTGGTTGGCTCATGGGAATATACAGGGTAGCATCGCAATCTGACAGAATTTCTGGTGGTAAGCCCGTGGTTTCACTACCAAACAGCAGCCAATCATCAGGTTGAAACTGAAAGCTTACATAATTACAATTTCCACCAACCGTATAACCCAACCATCTGCCTCCCCGCTCCTGACGTAAGTTTTTAAAGGCTTCTAGGGATTCGTGATAGTGTAGTTTGACATAAGGCCAGTAATCCAAGCCAGCTCTTTTAAGGTAGCGATCGCTAATTTCAAACCCCAAAGGGCCCACCAAATGCAACTCTGTATCAGTAGCTGCACAAGTACGAGCAATATTACCTGTATTCGGAGGGATTTGTGGGTTAACTAAAACTACCTGAGGCATTGTCCGTATAATTTACGTATTGTATAAAACAATCTATTGTTAATGTTAAATCTACCAAAGGGTAGAGGCTATTCATAGGTTTTCTTAATAAGAATCAAGCATCCTCTATAGATTAGGTTTTTAAAACTAAGTACAAACCCTCCCAGAGCAATGCCTGAGAGGATATTTGGCTAATATCAAAAAATATTAAGTTTTGTGTAGAAAAGCTAAGTGCTTGCGTCTCCAAGAAAATCTGCCATTAAGTAGGCCGGCGCAATTAAAGTTAACTGGCTAAGGCTGTCATTTGTCCTTTGTCATTGGTCAATAGTAAAGATTTTAAGGCTATCTACGTTTCGTAACATACTTTGATTTTTTCGCGCCAACTTACTTAGAGGGTGTTTATAAATAAAATCTGTCATTCTGAGGAACGAAGAATCTATGGTTTGAAGCTCCGTTCAGAGGTGCTTCACTGCACTATCGCTCCGTTCAGCATGACAAATTAGGTTTTTTGCCGAATTTATAAACACCCTCTTAGTCTGAAGAGGGGAGTGGGGAATGGGGAGATGAGGAAGTAGAAGTGAGAATAAATAATAGACATCTCGGAAAACGAATCTAGAGACGTTGCATTGCAACGTCTCTACAAGGGTTTCAGGTAACGCATAATTAATTTCACCAGATGTCTAATGTGTTTTCCCAATGCCCCATGCCCAATGTTCCTTGAGTTAAGCCAGCAGGGACGAACACAATTTGTCTTCGAGTTCGATTTCGCGCTCTTGGGTGGCGATGATCGCCTGGGTGATGACGCGCTGACTATCAAAACCGACTGCGTGTAATTGCAGCCACTGTTGAGCTTCATTGCCTTCGCGGAGGATTTTGTGCAAAGGGGAAAGGAAACAACTAAAGCCTTGTTGTTTAGCGATCGCCCAAACATCTTGGTACATTTGGGCAATCCAATCTCTGGCTATAATGCTTCTACCATCTTGCCAATGCCTCAAATGAGCATCGAGACTACCAGCAGCAGCAGCAGCTTCGTTCTCAGCAGTCAAGGTGACGAGTTCTTCGCCAGAGAAGGTACTTTGGGTTAAGGGATCGATGGTGGGATTTTCGATTAATTGCAACAAACGCGCTTCTAATAAGGCAGTAATGGCTAGCAAAGCAATGGGATCTGTGACTAAATCGCAAATTCGTAATTCTAGCCGATTTAGGTCATAAGGACGGCGATCGCCATTTGGTCGCACTGATACCCACAAATGCCGCACGTTTTGCATAGTTCCGGTAAGGAGTTGATTTTCTACCCACTGGATATGATCAGCGTGGCTAGCAAATAACGGCACATGGCTAGGCGTTTGCGGAAATACGCCCCAACGGGTGGAGTGATAGCCAGTGGCTTTGCCATCCAGGAAGGGAGATGAAGCGCTGAGGGCGAGAAATAGAGGTGCTTCCATACGGATCACCCGACACGCCCGCATTAATACTTCTGGGTCGCTGATACCGACATTGATGTGTACGCTGGCGGTGACTACTTTTGTGCCGTAGGTATTCTCAATGTAATCATGATAGGGGTTTGCTGGATCGGAACGGAGAAAGCGATCGCTCCCACCCAAAGATAAAGTACTTCCCGGTATCAGGGTGTAATCGCCCAAACGATTCAGGTAGTTTCGCAACACCCGCCGGGGACGCAGCAAAGCACACAATAAATTTTCGTAATTAGGGGATGGTTGGGTTATGTATTCAACGTTGCGGCTATCTGGTTCCCGCATAAATCCATCCAAAGCCGCAGCAATTTTGTCGGAGAGACCGACGATTTCACCTTGAGGCGTGCCAGTATACATCTCAATCTCAAAGCCTTTTAATAAGACCACTTTCTTCTCCTCGGCTCTCTCTGCCTATAAATTGTATCGAATTAGACGATTTCCTGGATCTATCTTTCAGTCAATCAAAAGTTAAGAATCGTTGAATTGCCAACTCACACCAAATCAGGATGGCAGATTTCAAATATAATGTTAGTGCTATCATACTTTTTCTAGAAGTTATCTTTTTTCTCATGACATTGGTATTTATACTTTAGGACTTACGCAATAACTCTCTGAAACCTTATTCCTTTGCGTCCTTCTCCCAAGGGGAGACGCACTCGCGTTTGCGGTTCGTTTTTTCATGATTTTGCGTAAGTCCTGTACTTACCTAATAACAAGACAGTGTGAAGAGATAAATATAAATAACTTAATAGTAAAAGCCTTGAGTTTGATGCTGGGGGCTTCTGGTCTTGAGTTATGTATATTGCGAGACAAAATTATCAGGTGAATCACTCTTCTGGGCAATATTGAGACGTAGAAACTGTTCCCAGACTTCATCAGTAAGTAAGTTGAAAGCAGTTTTGGGGTTATTGATTGCGATCGCGCCGATAATTTTTTGCCATCCCTGCTGCAATGGTTCGATAAAAGCATCTTCAAGAGAAACCTGATTCAGCAACGAAAGTGCAGTTTTAAAACTTGCTGAATCACCTGATAAATTTTTTGACTTTAATGCCTGTATTGCTATATTTAACCATACAGGCAGAAGTTCAAACCAACTATTTTGCTGTATCTCTTTGAGTGCAATATCTTCCATACCTAGCGCACCCCACACACATAAAGACTCTACAGCAAGTTGATAATCGCGGTTTTCTAGAGCATTTTTCCATAACTTTTGAGCGTGATTTTGGAAGCGATTAGCCAAAAATTCATAAGCTTCCTGGACTTGATGAGGAATTGTAACTTTATAAACTGACTCACCTCGTGGTAGGTAATCGCCGCGATAGGATAACCAGTTATGAGAGCCACAAAGATGCATTTTCTGATCAACTATTACTTCTTTAACATGAGAATCTCCCAACCAAAAAACCTGTACAGATGGTAAACCATCAGGTGTTCTTATCGCTCGAAGCTTTTTCTCTACTTCTGGTGGAATTGGTTTATCTTCATCTTCTTGTCGCCGTGCAATTCCATATCCAATTAAAATCCAGACTCCGCGATTAGCTAATTTCTGTAACAGAGTTAGAAATTTTTCATTGACAACCGTCTGATTCACCCACGGAGAGTAAATCATAACCTGACTTTTAGCGGAATTTAAAACTTCTATAAAAGCTTGAGAAATTTGCCCATCGCGTAACTGTATAACTTCATCGACCACTGTAGAATTATCTATTTTTACATTGGTTGCTGTGGCAGCTTCTAACGCCTTTTTGCGAATCTTTTCGAGCCTAGCTTCTATTTCAGTATTTTTCTGCTTGAGAATGGCTTCACGTTCAAAAATTATGGTTTCAGTTGACAATTTACATAATGTTTGCAAGGATATCTTACCTTCATTGTGTAGCACTTCTAACCAATTTGATGCTGACTCTAAAATTTGCTTTCCATTTCTTATTTGAATACTCAATTTATCTTCAAGGGCATCGAAGATAATGAAAAGCGATATCTTTCTCCAAATTTTTTGAGTGGAAGCCACTATCTTAAAGGAAGTGACAATTTTTCCCTCTTCTGGAACATGAAGTGCTAAACCTGAAGCTTGAATATTTTTTTGGATTTCCTCAAGGGGTAAGGAAGCAATATCAGCAATTGTATGATCAATAGTTATAAAGTCTGCCAAGTCAGGCAAATCTATCGCTGTCTCATTTAAGGATTCAGATTGAAAGGTTATCTTGTTGCTTAAAGGGTCTGTAATAGCATTAATTTGTATAGGATATGGTGGCTGTGGTACAGACCCTTTTTCATAAAACGAGCGACCTTCAGGAGTAACTGTTAGTGGCGATGCTGCTGATAGAGTTTGTAAGGAACGAAGAGTTGCAGTAGTAGTTTTAATAAATACAGAATCAAGCCCAAGTACAGAGGCTAATTCATCCTCTGTTGGCGCAGGTTGAAATTCAATAGCAGCGCGGATAATAAATTCTTCGAGTACGTTAAACTGGCGGGGTTCCTTGATGTTTACTTCTACCGGAGTTTGACGCAAACTATAACGAAATTGACGCGCTGCTAAAACTGATAAACTACAACTTTGCGCTTCAATTTCTTCTACCAAATTTTTGAGATTGTCATCAATAGGTTTAGCAGAAGAGGCGAGAAACATCAACGAAACCTCCATATAGACGCACCAGGGCTACTTCATTCTAGACATAAACCACCCGGAACTGAAGTTCCTCTCTTATAGCTAAAGTACGTTTTAACGCAATACAGTTCAGTTAAGCATTTCTTTCTTCTCTTTGCGTCCTTCTCCCAGGGGGAGACGCTACGCGATGGCGGTTCGTTAAAAAAACTGACTTTTACTAAGAGTTTTAGCCTTAACCCAAGCGTATTGCGTTTTAACGGACTATAATCCAATACACTTGGGTTAAGCATTTCCTCCTTCTCTTCTCTTCTCTCTGTGTTCTCTGCGCCTCTGTGGTTCGTAAAAAAAAGAGGCTTTGACGCTGTTGCTGTCAGGGGAGGAAGAAACCGAGGAAGGTGCAGCAATTTTAGAATAAAAGCAAACCCACAGTAATCAATTGTTATGACCCAAGCCTTACCAAAAATAGTTACCTTTGACGAATTTATCACCTGGTATCCTGAAAACTCTGGGGTACGCTATGAATTGCACAATGGGGAAATTGTCGAAATGTCACAGCCTACGGGGAAACATGAAAGGATAAAAGGATTTTCGGCAGCTGAATTGACTTTAGAGTTTAGACGATTAAATCTCCCCTACTTTATTCCCAATCAAGCAATTGTAAGACCACCGGAAAGAGAATCAGGTTATTTCCCAGATGTATTAATACTAAATGACGCTGCTTTGGTTGATGAACCGCTTTGGGAAAAATCTTCTACTGTTACGAAGGGTGCATCAATTCCTTTAGTGATTGAGGTTGTCAGTACTAATTGGCGCGATGATTATTATCTGAAACTTGCCGATTATGAAGAAATGGGTATCGCCGAATATTGGATTGTTGACTATGCAGCATTGGCGGCTAGGAAGTTTATTGGTAATCCCAAACAACCCACTATTTCAGTTTATCAACTAATTGATGGAGAATACCAAGTCAGTCAGTTTCTGGGTAGCGATCGCATTATATCTCCTAGTTTCCCTGAGTTAATTTTGACGGCAGAAGAAATTTTCAAAGCTGGTCAATAAATATTTAATTCACTATTTGAATGATAATCAGCTATGCACAGTATAGCAATTCCCAGTTACGTGAGGTACAGATAATATTTTGAAACGCATAGGCGCTTCTCTACGAGACGCTACGCGAACGCCTTCCCGTAGGGTAGGGACGCAAAGTAAAGCGCAGAGGTACGCAGATATCTGTACCTCAGCAGACTAGGAAACGCTATATTAAGTTAAAAAAGAGTAATTTTCAAATGAGGCGAGAAACATCAACATAACAAGATTGGATAATTCAATTTCTACAAATACTTGTAACCCATGAGGCAAACTACTTTTATGCTTTCAACAAGGCTTGACGACGACTAGCCCACCAAGCAAATCCAGCACCAGTCACAAACATTAGCAGACCATAAATTGCCCCAGGAATGGCCATTGTGGGACTATTCAGTAGCGTAGGCGTAGAAGCGATCGCGATCGCCAGTGTCCCATTTTGAATTCCTACTTCTATTGTAATTGCTGTAACACGTTTTTCTCCTAATCGGGTTAAGGTAGCGATCGCAAAACCTAAAGCCATTGCAACCACATTCAAAGCTAGAGTTGCCCAGCCCACATCTATGACATAAGAAACAAAATTATTCCGTTCTCGCAGCAGCACTCCAGTAATTACCACCGCCAGGAAAAATAAAGACAGCCAGTTCACAGGTTTATCTGCTTTATCTGCTAATCCGGGTGCATACCGCTTGGCTATCATCCCAATTGCTATGGGTAAAAGTGTAATCACCGCAATCTGCAAAACAGTGTTTAAGAAAGGTAACTGTAGCGTTGTTCCTTCTCCCAAAAATCTCTGCATTGACCAATTTACTACCAGAGGAATCGTAAAAACCGTAATGAAACTACTAATAGCTGTTAGCGTCACAGAAAGAGCAACATCACCCCCAGCCAAAAACGTAATCATATTAGAAGTAGCGCCACCGGGACAGGCTGCTAAAATCATCACACCTACTGCTAATTGTGGGTCAAGAGGAAACACCGACGCAATGCCAAAGCCCACAATCGGTAACACGATCAACTGCGCGACTAAGCCAATCACCACCGCTTTGGGATAGATTACAACTCGCTTAAAGTCCTCTAGGGTCAAGGTTAACCCCATGCCTAACATGATAATAAATAGAGCTAGGGGCAGAAAAACAGCCGTCAGAAAATTTGCTTCCATCCTTAACCCGCGTTGGTAACAATAAAAGTTCCTCTGGATTTTACCGTATTCCCCTTGAAATTTTAATTATTGCTTGTGACAATCAATATAATTAACCACAAATAAACATAGATTCTCTTTGTACAGATAATGTACAAATAATTTGGGAGAATTTATTTTTTGGAAGTCTCTTAGTACAGATGCAGCATAAAATCGTGGCGAATTGAGGGTTGAAATTTAAACGCATAGGCGCAACTCTTGGAGACGCACTCGCGTTCGCCGAACCGCAGGGTAGGGGCGCAAAGGGAAGCGCATAGGCGCAACTCTTGGAGACGCACTCGCGTTCGCCTTCCCGTAGGGTAGGTTCGCAGAGAATTCGCTACGAATTTATGAAATATTGTACTTAGGGGGGTGACGGCTGTTGTAAATTAAGCTCTTGGAATGGTTCTGAAGACTCTTCTAATTTCAAGCTACCAGCAGATTTACCGTTGATTTGTAGAGTGTATTTACCCTGTGGTAAGCCTTCTAAATAATAGACTCCAGCACCGTTGGTAACAGAAAAACGCCGAGTTCCGCTATCTGGTTGTATAGCTTCTACCCGTGCGCCTGCGATCGCTTGGCCTTGAGTATCTGTGACTACTCCCGATCGCGTGTAAGAGCGAATTAGCGGAATCATTACAGGGGTATAACTTCCAGCAATCACATCAACGGCTAAGGATTCAGCCGCAGCCTGCCAATCAGGGGGTAAACCGGCTGGATCGAGGTCGAGGCGATAAATGCCAGGAGACATTCTTACTAAAGTGCGGTCGCCTTGGATTTGTGGTAAAAATGACTTAAGCGGTTTATTGTTCAGAGTCAACAATAAATCAGACCTATCTGTATAAACTTCTTCCCCTCCATCCTGTTTGCCGTTATTGTTTCCGTCAAAAAATGCCTTAATCGATAGTCCGCCTTGTGTACGGAAGTAATTAGAACGGCGATCGCCTGGACTAATACCCCCTTGTAGATTCAGGCTAGAAGCTAAATCTATGCTGAAAGTTGCTTCATCAGAACTCGGCGATACACCTTGATAACGCGCCCGTAATAGCAAACCGGGTAAAACCGTTGTTGATAATGTGGCTAGTAGTCCGCTACCTTGAGAACCAATGCCATAACCCAACTGTGCTTCCCACTGATAGCTACCATCAATCGCCTGTTGTTGTGAACGATAGCGCCAACTCACACTTAGCAAGTTGTCGCTGCGATTTTGATTCTGTGTTTCATAATTTAACAGCACTGCGCTGCCAGTATTAGAAAAGCGGTTTTTAGAAAAGTTGTAAGTCAGTTCCGACAAACTACCAATTTCGTTACCGCGTTGCGTTAATTCTAATCTCCCAAGACGTTGCAGCAAATTCCAGCGCAGGCGGTTTTTAGTATCAAAGCTGACACGGGCAAAGGTAAAGGCATCTTTGCCACTCAAGTTAATTTGCATTCCGCCAGATGTTGCATCAGCTGTGTCAGTACTAGTGAATAAGGTGAATTGAGGCAAAACTCGCCAATCTAGATTAAAACGGCTAGACAAGCGATCGCTAGTAAATGCAGCACTCAAACTTGAAGATGGATTATAGCGAATATCTGTATTCACATCCCACTTATTACCCGTCAGTGCTGAAACTGTTACCTGCAAAGGTAAATTTCTAGCACGCCAAAATAATTCTGCTAAGGCTTTAGGCGATTCGTCATACACTCCACCTAAGCCTACTGTCAGATTTTCCGATAAACCCCAACGCCCAGCAATTCCGCCCCGAAAGTCAGAAAAATTGCCCAACAGACTTTGATTTCCCACAAAATCCCGTCGTAACCCACCAGAAACGATTAATCCTGAAGCACCTGCTGGTAATTGTCCTGGAACTGTAGAAAAAGTAGCCTCTTGAATTTCTGGTTGGGCGGTGAGTCGCCCTTGAGGATACAATAAGACGCGATAATTGTTGCCCAAAAATTGATTTTGGCTTTTAATATTTTCAAAGCGGTAAATGCCAGAAGAATCAACTAAAATTTCGGCAATTATGCGATCGCCAAAACCTTGCACTAACCGCACTAATGTACCTGGTTCAGCTTTACCAGAAATTGTGCGTCCAATAGAATCTGCTTGTAAACGTTGGCGAGGATCAGAAGAACCACCACTAAAGGGTTGAGGTGGTACAAACCCCTGTCGTTGAATGGATGTAAAACCCCAATAGTCTCCTGTTCCTTGAGTTTGCCAAAACGTTGGCTGGGAACCCACAAAATAATCAGCTGAATTAGTTTGTCGAAGAAACTGCGCTTCAGCAATATTCCAAGTTTGCGAATTTTGTAAATTGGGTTGATCGGTGCGGATGAACCACGAACCACCGAAAGCACTACCAACAGCAAGGAAATCACCTCTATAGTTTGTTGATCTGGTAGCGCTACCGCTAGCATTTACCTTTTGTTCAATTGCAGTGACACTAAAATTTTGAGGTGCAATGTGTGGTAATCCTTCTAGTTGAATTGGAGTTTCCGTTTCTGCTAGTTTGCCACTAGATTGATCTAGTTCTGGAACATCTAAAACTATGGCGTATTCATTGATATCAAACTTTGCCGTTACGCCAAAGAGAGTTTGTAAATCTTGAATTGTCAAGACTAATCCTAATTCTGGATCGGTGCGAAGTTTTGTTGGGTCGATGCGAGTTACAACACCAGGCGATCGCACTTCTAATTGACCATCAGGTAAAGTGGTAACATTTAATTTCAACCCTTGAATTACAGCATCATAGGGTAACAGCCAATTTCCAAAATCAATTGCTTGGGAACCATCTTCTTGACCACGCACTAAAACGCTAGGATTGACATTGCGGTTGCCGACATTCAATCCTACGGGAAAAACTTTAAATTCGGAATTTTTAGCTAATTGGGTAGTAGGCGTTTGTGGATTTGAAATCTCAGGCGTATCTGCTTTCGCTGGGGTGATAATAATTTGATAGATAATAGCGATCGCAGCTAGCAGATATTTGCCTCTACTAGTTAATAACCGAAGTTGCACAAGTTTTTTAGTTCCCACTAAAATCTCTTATAAAAATAGAGACGTTGCATTGCAACGTCTCTACAAACATATAATTCCCACGTACCAAGCAAAATTATCAATATTAACGTGAGTTCGACAAGTATTATTTGACCTCTCCCCCAACCCCTCTCCGACACGGAGAGGGGAGCAAAAGCTGAATTTTTCGTTGCTCCTCCCTTTCCGTTTCCCAGAGGGAGGCTGGGAGGGAGAGGTTCGTCGAATTCACGTAATATTACTGCTGTAATTTACAGCAATAAGAATTATCCAAAATCAGGCTACAGATGCCAAATTGAATTTGAATTTATTAATTACAAATTACCTAGCTTGCTTCTCACCGGAGGCGAGTATTACGAATTACTAATTGTTACACAAGCTATTTATTCTGTGATGCAGCCGTTTGTGTGGGAATAGTAATATTTAGATTGAAGGGTAACTTACTTTTATTATTGTCTTCACCCCAGAACAACTCACCACTTAGCTGATATTGTCCAGGATTTAGGGCTGGTTGGTCTTTGTTAGGGTAACTTAATAAGAAATTGCGATCGCTATTTGCCACCACAGCATTAGCCTCTACCTGCCCAGTTTTGACAACAGTTTGCCCTTGACGTAAAGTCCAATTTAAACTAGGGAGAACAGTTGCTTGACCGTTATTGCGAACTAAAATTTGAATTTGTTTTTGCTCTGGGTTAAAGCTGGCACTATCAATTGCTAGTTGGGGAGAAAGGTTACCTTTTCTGACATAGAAGGTCACGCCAATTCGTGCTACCAAAGTAACGTTATTACCAGCCGCATCTTTGGATTCATTGAGAGTTTCATTAAACACTACCGCTCGATATTCCCCGTCAGGTAAATTAGGAGCCAAGCGACTGATAAGGCGTACCCGCCGAACCTCTCCTGGTTTGACAGTCAACTCACGCGGTGAGAATTGCAGATATTTTGTCAGATCACTAGGACTAGAGGATAAGGTTTGAAACCCTGCGTCACGGCTATATGTGAAAGGTTGAGCATAAATCCGAATCCGAGAAGGGGTCTTACTGGTATTGGAAATCGTGATCATTCCTTGGGCTTGTCCACGTTCCGCTTTGGCTTCAATTACCAGAGGAGAAACGCTCATTTGTGCTTTAGCAGCACCAGGAAACAAAACTAGGGCGAATAAGCCAGCAGCTAGAGAGCGCCAATTATTATTGAGCATATTTATAAATATGGCAGGATTGTAAATTTAATTCCTGATTTATAGTTCCCAAAAGCAGACTTAAGTAGGTAGACATAATTAAATATAAAATAGACATCTGGTAGAAATTAAATATGGGTTATCCAGAACCCTTGTCTTGACGTAGGAGTGCTACGTCTCTACTCCTAGTTTGTAGTGAGCGATTTATCGCTCAGAGCAAGGATTATCAGCAATACGGTTCGGTTAAGGTTATTGGTGAGGTGTTATGGTGTGTAGAGACGTTGCATTGCAACGTCAAGACAAGCGTTATCGATAGACAAATTATCTTATCGGAACCGTATTGGGATTATCAGGACTAAAGTCCTTACTACAAACTTTAAATTTATTTATGCCTAGATACTTATTTGATCTCTGGGTAATCAGAAAAATATCTTGCCGCTTGAAGATTTAGTCTTTAGCAACAAGATATTCAGCAACTATTTTTCTCAACCAATCTGAAGGTAAACTGGAAAAATTTTAGACTATGGCACGATAGTCAAAGTTGTTACATAGCTGTAGCTTCCAGGAAGAAGGGGACTGCCCTTATCTACAATCATGTCTATATCCAAAGGCAAACCGCTACCAGGGGGCAGTAACACAGGATTACCACCCTGAGAACTCGTACTACCAAAAGATGAGTTGATATGTCCGGCAGAGAAAATGGGTGTAAAGCTAGGGCCATCGGTCTGCTGTGGCTTAGATATACTCACTCTGGCACCTTGGTTACAGCTAACAAAAACCTTAGCAAATTGCCCTCCAGCATATCCTCCTGCTAGTGCAGTTGCGTTAGTCGGCTGGTTGAGTCCCAATTTACCAGGAATAATTTGATCGAAGTTGCAGAAACCACCGACATTCGCTGTAAAGGGAACATCAGCCGTTTGTGCCATTGTTTTGGGCGCGACAGCAGCAGAACCAACAATGATTAAAGCAGCAGTTAATAAAGAACGACGAATCATTTTTAAATCCTTTTAAAATAGATAAAGGTTGGAGAAAAACGTAGCTTCAACTGGAACTGTTCCACTGAAAGGAACATCTGCATTTTGAGCTAGCACAGCTTGATGTAGAGCGAATGCTTGCACGCTTAATGCACTTGCCAGCACCAGGCTAGAGGTTAACGCTAGACGGTAAAGCATAAAGAAGTTAACTGATTACTCAGCGTTGTTTTGTCTCAGTGCTTTTTTTATATTAGCTATCAAATGCTACTTTATCGACCGCGAAAATACGATACTTATATCTCCAAGAGCAAATTCCGTTAAGATACTTAGCCCAAGTTACGGTTTATGAAATTTAGGTTTTTTGTCGATTCGCGCAATACCTGCGGCGTATGCGTAAGCACACCACAGATTTAGCTGAAGAGGCGAGAAACATCAACGAAACCATCATGAAGACTGACAATATTTGAAACTTCAGAATACATACTTCCGACTTTACCTGATTGATGGGTAAATAAATTATGACAACCCACAATTATCAGCAGTTCTTGAGCGCGGGAAAATGCAACGTTAACCCGTTCTGGCTTCTTAGCAAATCCCACATCTCCTTTGCTATTGTTGCGAACCATACTGACAATTACAACAGGTCTTTCCATCCCTTGAAATCTGTCTACTGTACCAGTACGAATTTCTAGTGAAGGGAAAAGTTCAGATTGCAGACGTTCATCAATTTTTCTTAATTGAGCGCCATAAAATGTAATTACGGCAATTTCTTTTTTTGGTTCACCACTAGCAACCTTAGAAGCCCAAGTAGTCTCGAACTGCTGACACAAACGTTCAATTGCATCAATTTCTGGAGTATTAAAGTAAGAAGTTCCATTTCGTTGCTCTAGAAACTGATTCTCTATGGGCGTTTTTACCCAAAGAAGATGCTGAGATTCTTGGATGATTTCATCTGCTAAATGATGAGCGCGTTTTGTGTCAGGTTCCAAAATACCAGATTCTAGTTTACCGTCATAAAATTGATTGATTGCTCCCATAATAAATGGATGCATTCGATATTGTGTAGTTAGCATTTGTTTAATACTTTCATCAGCAGATTCAAACTGACTTTTAAACAGGGATTCTTCTAAAAATTGTAGTTCGTCTCGTGTATTACCAATTGTTTGAGCAACTTCTTCTAAGGTGCTAGTATCAAGCATGGGTGGTAGTTGCCGATGATCGCCTACCATGACTAACTTTTTGCCTTTCAATGCGGGGATTAGTAACTCTGGTGGAGTACACTTACTAACTTCATCAATAATGACAACATCAAAAGATTTGAATTCTTCAGAAAAACCTCTGTTTGCAGCTTGCACACAGGTGATACCAACGACGTTAGCATTGTCTAAATAAATGCGCCTTAAATCGTCGCGGTCGCGCTCATTTGGCTGTCTTAGTTTTCCTATCCAATCTTGAACAAAATTCTGATATTTATTGAGATAAATTTCGTCTTTTTGAAGTTGCTCTTGCCAAGATTCAAACTGAATATTAATATGGCGTAAAAACTCTAGATTAAACAAGTCGCCTTGAAAATTTTTTGGTTTGAATTGATCGGGTATTTCTTGCCATTCTGTTAACCACCAATTTCGTTCTTCTATTAAATTTTCTGCCGGCTGAGGTTGTGATTTTTGTTCTAGTTCGCGTAGATTGGTTTGTAGCTTTTGAAGTTGTTCTAGAGAAGTTTCAGTCTTGTCTTGTAAGCTTGATAAATGCTCGTTTAGAGAATGTTGAATTATCTCCAACACAGCAAAAGGTTCTAATGATGAAATTAAGGTTTCAAGCTGACTAATGGAAATAACACAATAATTGACTTGATTTGAAAATTCTTGCGGCTGCTCCCAAATATTTGATTGTGTTGCCAGATATTTTTCAGTTAGAATGCGTAATTGAGCAGGGATATTTTGTTGATTAAGTTCTTGCAAGAGATTAATAACTTGTCCAAGTTGTAAATTGGCATCCTGCTGTGCTTTTTCTACCTCAGCTTGAGTAATGGATATTTGCTGTTGGCTAACTTCATTTTTTTGAAGTTCGTTTAGTTGTCGTTGTAGATACTGAAGCTGTTGTTCAGTTTCGGTTTTGACTTTTAAAACGCATTGACGTGCAT
>NZ_JAIVFV010000159.1 GCF_020829445.1 Nostoc sp. CHAB 5836 | reverse complement strand
TTTATAAAGTAAATATTAAGTAGGGTGTGTTACGGCTGTGTAGGAATTTGAGGGTTTGAGAAAGTCTAATTTAGCCGCAGGGCACCATATCTCCAGGTGCCGTACACGAGAGCTTTAACGCACCCGATAATTTAAGGTTTACTTTATAAATGCTCTCTAAAATTCTCTATTGCTGGCTGGTAATCACTGCGCTGCATCTGATCTACACCTAACTCCAAGAAGTCACTCGCTGTGATTTGAGTAATTAAAATGGGTGAAGAATGTGCAGGTAAAGTCCAAAAAGCAATAGGTAAAGCAACAATTACACTGAAAAATAATCGCCAGAAATAACTCATAATACCAAATTAGGATAGGTAGTATTATTTGATGTTCTTGGAACAGTCTCTTTGTCAAGACTCTTAATCCAAAATTGGTATAAGCATCCTATTTGAGAATTTCGGCAGCCACAAAATCCGCGGGACAAAAAGCCCCGCAAATTGTTAGTTCTTGAAGTTAGACTTTAACCTACTTCCACCCATTGTCTGCTTGTGAAAGCACATAAGCAGCTACATCTTCAATTTGGTTAGGCTTCAAACGTTTGCCGAAGGCGGGCATAGCACCTTTACCTTTTGTAACCTGGGCAATAATTGCCTCTGCTGAGTACATATCATACTTTTCCAAATCCGCCTTCTTCAGGCTTTTGGCAGCATTAACTAGATTCTTACCTCCTGCGTGACAAGAGGCGCAATTGGCACTAAATACTTTAGCCCCATCAGCAGCATCTCCTGCCAAAGCTGGACTGCTGAAGGCAAAGGTGAAGATTGCTATGCCTAACAGTATTACTGTAATCAATTTTTTCATTTCGTCGTGTTCTCTCTGCAATAACGGCTTATTCGGTGCAATATCCTCCATAATTGTCAGTTGAGCTGCTGCCATAGTCAAACGACAAGCTGTCAAACTTCCCTTGAAAGTTTTTGGATTTTGAATCTCTAGGGTTAAGGAGAGAGACTTTGATTTTCCCCCTTCCCGCATCGGGAAGGGGGTTAGGGGGTTAGGTTTTTGGTGGACTTTTCCACATAACCTGAATTGTCAGCAAGGCCCATAGGTGTCAACTTAACGTAAAAGTTATGTCCCGCAAGGAACTGAAGTTCCTTACTATATAGCAAAAGTCTTCTGTTGATGACTAAATATTCCCAAAAATTTTTACTCATCTTTAGATGACTTTAACTAAAAGCCAAAGAACTTTAGTTCAAGGCGGGTAACGAAGCCAACAGATAGGGATTTCTAGGCTTTTGTTGACACCAATGCGCAAAGCCTTGCGCTCTTACCACAGGAGCCTAATTATCAATTATGAATTCTTTTAACAGATCCTAGCTGAATCAGCACATCTTCTGTAACGCGACAAATTCGCCAATCATCTAATATAGATGCTCCCATACTATGGTAAAATGCTTGGGCTGACTCGTTCCAATCCAAGACACTCCACTCTAACCGCCCACAATCACGTTCTACAGCTATCTGAGCTACTTTAGTCAAAAGAGCCTTACCAATACCTTGCCTACGATATTCTGGTAAAACAAATAAATCTTCTAGATGAATTCCTGGCTTAGTCAGAAATGTTGAATAATTATGAAAAAATAAGGCAAAACCAATAGCTTGACCCGCAGATTCTGCTAATATCGCCTCTATATACCTCCGTGAACCAAATAAATGCTCTTTAAGGGCCAGAGCATTGCCAGCGATCGCGTCAGATAATTTTTCATACTCTGCCAGCCCCTGAATTAATTTAAACAGTACGCTGTAATCGGCGGGTTCAGCAAAACGCACAATCAAATTGCTAGGCGAAGTCATTCGTCTATAGTCCATAGTTGATAGTCTATAGTCTATCTGACTTTTCCCGTTATCTCCTTGAGGGGGCGATGTCTACGACGGGCTGCGCCTAGCTTACTATAAGTAGGTCGGCGCAATTAAAGATAACTGGTGATGGCTGTCATTTGTCCTTAGTCACTTGTACTGCCCTTAAGAGCGGGACGCACTCGCGTTCGACTACGCTCAGGAACCGCGAAGTCGTTGGCGGAGCCTCTCGTAGAGAAGTATTCGTCATTGGTAAGGGTTTCAAGCCTATTTACGTTTCGTCACATAGTTTAATTTATTTTCACCGACTTACTTAGCTCTATCCAAAAGTCCTATTCTTTCGTGGTTCATTGTCATTAAAACTAATTTGTTGACAATAAGTTCTAGTGTGAAACCCTTGAGATGAAAGTTGTTTCACGACTTAACGGGAAAAGTCAGGTTGCGACAACGGATAGCGCAGCGTTAAGGAATCATTGTAATTAAATCAACCAACCTTTTAAACGTTTAGCTATGTGGGGACGGCGCAATTTCCGCATGGCTTTGCTTTGAATTTGACGCACTCGCTCACGAGAAAGATTGAACATATTGCCAACTTCTTCTAAGGTACAGGGTTCGCTGGTTGTCAAACCATAGCGCAGAGAAATCACATCTTTCTCCCGTGGAGTTAACACGTCACCCAAGACTTCCCAAATCTCCTGACGCATCATGTTTTCATTCATTTTTGCTTCTGGAGACAGGTTATCTTCATCTTCTAGCAAATCCATCAATTCCGTGTCTTCTTCTTTACCGACGCGGTGGTTGAGAGAAAGTGCTTGTCGCCGTAGCTGTTGTAGCTGGCGTAGTTGTTGCACACTAATTTCCAAAGTTTCTGCCATTTCGCCTTCGGTGGGATTGCGACAGAGTTTTTGCTTGAGTTCCCGTTGGGCTTTTTTCAGCTTGTTCAGCTTTTCAACAATATGTATAGGTAGCCGTATTGTCCGTGCATCGTTAGCGATCGCTCTGGTAATCGCTTGTCTAATCCACCAATAGGCGTAAGTAGAAAACTTATATCCCTTATCGGGATCAAACTTTTCTGTAGCGCGATTTAAACCCATTGCTCCTTCCTGAATTAAATCCAGAAAAGGCACTCCGCGATTTAGATATCGCTTGGCAATAGATACTACCAATCTTAGGTTTGAGCGAATCATTTTACGTTTCGCTACTCTACCTTGATACAAGCGACTTTCTAATTGCTTTTCCGTCATTTCTAGCTCGGAAGCCACTTCTATTTTGCTGGGTTCCTGTCCCAGTTTTAACTCTAAAGCAGCTTGGATTTCTCTGACTTCCTCAACAAACCTGACTCGCCGTGCTAACTCTACTTCTTCTTCAGCTTTTAAGAGTGGATAACGCGCCATTTCCTTAAAAAACGCGCCGACAGCATCATCATGCTCGGTTTTATTGTATCCCGAAGGACGAGCCGCCGCCATCTCATCTCCATCGCGTTCGTCTGATTCCGGATTTTCTACTACAATTGGAGATTCTTCTTCTGCTACTGCATTTAAACTATCGAGTGATGGTTCTTCACTATCAGCAGCATTCTCCAGTATTTCCATTTTTCCCAATTCAACAATATTCATAGTTTTCTTTAGGGATTTTTGCTTTGTTTGGTACATAATATTTAGTTACAGCTACTCGTTTAAGGCTTGGTAGTTTTCCCTAATGGTCGATGCACCCGTTTATATAGCCAAATACAGACTGATGCTAATTTATCTATATAGGACTCCTACTTGATTTTGGAAAAAACTCAGTACATCTTTAATTCCTTTTTCCCTGTTCCCTGTTTCCTCCCTCTACAAGTGATTTCGTAATCAAATCCGATTCCTATAGTAATAAATTGACATCCACGTAGCACTTATGGGTTACGGTTTTATACAACTAAGACTTACGCAAAAATCCTCTTAAACTCTCATTCCTCCGTGATCTCTGCGTCCTCTGTGGTTCGTTTGACCTTCCCTTTGCGTAAGTCCTAACAACCTAGAACGAAATTGGTCTTAGCACCAAACAAAAGTTTCTTCTCAGGCTCACAACAGATATATTCTTCATTTTTTTCTGAATTATCAAATATGTCAAATCCCCCTCAAACTTTCTCAACCTTAACAAATATAAAAATATCAGCTAACCATCCAAATTTCTTAAACTTTCATATAGTTTTCTAAATATTTTTAATGTCATTGGTGTTGGAACTCACTGGATAAAACGAAAACCTAATGATCTGGTTATGCATTACCGATTTCATTTAAAGTTACCTACATGATACAAATTACAAGAATAACATCTTAAATATTGGGATGAGCTTGTTTGTATAAAAGCATCTCATATACTGAAAGGGTTGAATATCTATCGATAGGCGGAAAAAGGCTACTCCATATTTAGTAGTTGGAGTAACTTTTGGGGATTTAGCAAAGATGCTTTGATTTGTCAGGTAGGCACCAAATATTTATTGCACGTATAGAAGAAACAAAATTGTCTAGTAGATTACATAAGAGGAAACTTATCAATTATTATGAATACTAACAGTAGTGAGAAATACAATTTAAGTCGAAAAAAGCGAAAGATAGAGTGTAGTTAACTAGGTTGATTTTGACCAGCTATGTAAGGAAAATATCTAATGATAAAAATTCGATTTGATTGATCAATCACTTGTAGAGACAAGGAAGAGGGAACAGTGAAAAAGTAATAAAGGTGTACTGAGTTTTGTTCAAAAATCAAGTATGAGTACTAAATAAAATCAGTAATTATGTATATTAATGACATAAATTTATCTTCTTTAGTGGTCGCACAAGCTAGTGAATCGTACAAGTCAGATACAACCCTTAATCGATGGGTTGAAGTACTGGTAGATTGTCCAGGAAGTACAGGACTATTTACTTATCGATTGCCAGCCCAGTTAAAAATCAAACCAGGGGATATTTTGAGCGTGCCATTTGGGGCACAACAATTAGGAGCGATCGCGATTCGGTTACTGGCACAACCAAATGTCGATTTACCACTAGAAAAAATCCGGGAAGTAGAAGATATAGTCAGCGTTGGGTTTTTCCCAAGTACTTATTGGGAATTACTCAATCGAGTCGCTGGATATTACTATACGCCCCTGATTCAAGTGATCCGGGTTGCCCTACCACCGGGGTTATTGGGGCGATCGCAGCGTCGTATTCGCCTGGTTAGAGGCGAGGGGGCAGGGAAAAGCAGTTATTTACTGGCATCTCCTGATCCTTGGGCTTTTTTGACTCCAACTGCGCGGCAAGTTTGGGAACTTTTACAAACGCAGCCAACGGGGGACTACAGTTTCGTCTACCTCCAACAAAAAGTCAAATCTGCTTATCGGGGAATTCGCGAGTTATTGCGATTTGGTTTAGTAGAAAGCTACTTAGAACCGCCACGACAAACTCGACCAAAGCTGCAAAAAGCAGTCACGCTCACAGGTACAATCGACGACGGCTTAACTACTCGCCAACGAGAGATTTTAGAAGTGTTGCGGCGACATGGTGGGGAGTTGTGGCAAAATGAATTGTTGCAAATTTGCAATGCTAGTTCCTCTATCCTCAAGACGTTGGCGCAAAAGGGTTACATCGTTGTTGAAGAACGGGAAGTATTGCGAACAGAACAGGGCGCAGCATTAGTCGGCGATCGCGCCAAATCCTTAACTCCTGCCCAAGCTAGCGCCTTAGAAACAATCCAAACACTAGATGGATTTGCTCAAGTTTTATTGCATGGAGTCACAGGTTCAGGAAAAACCGAAGTATATTTGCAAGCGATCGCACCCCTCCTCAACCAAGGCAAATCCGCATTGGTTTTAGTCCCAGAAATTGGACTCACACCCCAGCTAACTGATCGTTTTCGTGCCCGTTTTGGCAATAAAGTCAGCGTTTATCACAGCGCCCTCTCAGACGGTGAACGTTACGACACTTGGCGACAAATGCTCACAGGAGAACCCCAAGTTGTCATTGGTACTCGCAGCGCCGTTTTCGCCCCTTTGCCCAACTTGGGTTTAATTATTTTAGATGAAGAACACGATAGCAGCTTTAAACAAGACTCCCCCATACCCACTTACCACGCCCGCACCGTTGCCCAGTGGCGAGCCGAATTAGAAGATTGCCCCTTGGTGTTAGGTTCCGCTACGCCCTCGTTGGAGAGTTTGGTAAGCGTGGGGGGGATGAGGGAGCAGGGGGGGATGAGGGAGCAGGGGGGGATGAGGGAGCAGGGGGAGATGAGGGAGCAGGGGGGGATGAGGGAGCAGGGGGGGATGAGGGAGCAGGGGGAGATGAGGGAGCAGGGGGGGCAAAATCTTCCTCATCCCCCTCATCCCCCTCATCCCCCTCATCCCCCTCATCCCCCTCATCCCCCTCATCCCTCCCACTACCTCTGCCTCCCTGAGCGCGTCAACTCCCGCCCTTTACCGCCGGTGGAAATAGTCGATATGCGGCAAGAGTTGCAGCAGGGAAATCGTTCTATATTTAGTCGATCGCTGCAAGCCGCTTTGCAACAGTTGCAAGAAAGAAAACAACAGGGAATTTTATTTATCCATCGCCGGGGACACAGTACTTTTGTATCTTGCCGCAGTTGTGGATATGTGCTAGGATGTCCGCACTGTGACGTATCGCTGGCGTATCACCACACCGAAGAAAAAGCGCCGGAATTATTGCGGTGTCATTATTGTAATTATGCGCGATCGCACCCCAAATTCTGCCCTGATTGCAGTTCCCCTTACCTAAAATTTTTCGGTAGCGGTACTCAACGGGTAACGCAGGAACTAGCGCGACAGTTTCCAGAGTTGCGCTTGATTCGTTTTGATAGCGATACCACTCGCAACAAAGGCTCACATCGTACCCTACTCACCCAGTTTGCCAACGGCGAAGCCGATTTATTAGTCGGTACGCAAATGCTTACTAAAGGTTTAGATTTACCACAAGTGACACTTGTGGGCGTTGTCGCCGCCGATGGATTGCTAAATTTATCAGATTATCGCGCCAGTGAACGGGCATTTCAAACCTTGACTCAAGTCGCTGGACGTGCTGGCAGAGGTGATGATCCGGGTAGAGTAATTGTGCAGACTTATACTACAGAGCATCAAGTAATTACAGCAGTGCGATCGCACGATTATCAGTCTTTTTCTCAAGCTGAGTTAGAACAACGCCAAGCACTCAATTATCCTCCTTATGGGCGGTTAATTTTGTTGCGTTTAAGCAGTCTTGACCCCATTCAAGTGCAAAATACGGCGCAAATTATTGCCACAGCGTTGAGTACAGAAGAAGAATTCGAGATATTAGGCCCAGCACCAGCGAGTATTTTACGAGTAGCTAATCGTTATCGTTGGCAGATATTGATTAAATTTGCCCCCGATGCCTTACCACAATTGCCAGATTGGGAAGAAGTGCGATCGCTTTGTCCTTCATCTGTGAGTTTAACTATTGATGTAGATCCCATAAATATTATGTAATAGTAAACCCCACCCCCCCAAAGCGTAGCTTTGTCAGAGTGGGGTTCAGTGAGCGATCGCTCACTGAAATATCCTGGGATGCATTAGGATACGCGAGTTTGAAAACACGCCCTAGCCAGGAAATACTGGTACAGACGTAGTACTTGTGTTGGTTCCAAAATTAACGTTGAAAGAAGGAAAGGTTCCGGTAAGGTTTGATTCCGGTTCCCCCCTTTTTAAGGGGGGTTAGGGGGGATCAATAAGTGCAAAGATACAGCCAAATACTTTTCAAACAACCTCTCAGGGGAGGTAGAAACCCCGACCCTTGTGGGCAGCTTTATTCCCTGTTCCTTGTTCCCTTTCATTCAAACAAACTTAAGCAAGTCAGTGAAAATAAATCAAACTATGTGACGAAACGCAAATAGGCTTGAAACCCTTACCAATGACGAATGACTAAGGACAAATGACAGCCATCACCAGTTATTTTTAATTGCGTCGACCTACTTAATCCAATTCCCGGCGTCCTTCCAAGGCCCTGGCCAAAGTCACTTCGTCGGCGTACTCCAAATCACCACCCACAGGTAAACCAAAAGCAATCCGCGTCACCTTGGTAAATGGTTTCAGTAGCTGACCGATATACAGTGTTGTTGTCTCCCCTTCTACACTCGGACTAATTGCGAGAATTACTTCTTGAGGTTTTTGCTGACTCACTCGGCGCTGCAAAGCCAGTATAGTCAACTGATCTGGCCCAATTCCATCAATTGGCGAAATCACCCCGCCCAAAACGTGATACTTGCCTTTGTATTCGCGAGTTTTTTCCAGCGCAATCACATCGCGAGGATCTGCGACAACACAAATAGTATTATTGTCACGGTTGGTATTGCGGCAAATTTCACAAACAGGTTCAGCAGATAAGTGAAAGCAAACAGAACACAAGCCGATCTGTTTTTTTGCCTCAATTAAAGCTTGTGCCAAAGCTTCTACTTCTGCTTCTGGTCGCTTCAAAATATGCAAGGCCAGTCGTTGGGCAGTTTTGGGGCCAACTCCCGGCAAGCGTTGCAATTGCTCAATTAACCGTGCTAAAGGACGTGCGTAAACCGTTGTCTTGTCTCCAGAATGTTTTTACCTTAACTATGATGACATTTTTAATTATTGCTTAGTGCTGACTACCAAAATACCCTTGATTCTCCTAGAGAAAGATACGTAATGAGTCAAATTTTGCGACAATGAATGTAGCGGGAACTATTGCGGAGGTGGAGCGATGACGGATAGTAATGTAAGAATTGTTTCCCTGATTCCCGGTGGGACAGAGATTTTAGCGGCCCTCGGGTTGGTTGATGCTATTGTGGGGCGATCGCACGAATGCGATTACCCTCCAGAAATCCACAATCGCCCCATTTGTACCCAAGCACGCTTGAATTCTAAAGCCTCCAGCAGCGAAATTCATGATCAAGTCAACAATTTATTGCAATCTGCTCTTAGTATTTATGAAATCAAAACAGATGTTTTAGAGCGGTTGCAGCCTACTCACATTCTCACTCAAGACCAGTGCGATGTTTGTGCTGTTAGCTTAGACGAAGTTGAAAAGGCAGTTACCACACTCATTGACAGTAAACCTCAGATTATTTCTTTACAACCCAATATTCTTCAGGATATTTGGGCTGACATTGAGCGAGTCGGCAACACCTTTAGCGTAGACTCAGTAAAAGTTCTAGAAAATTTAGAGGCTCGTGTCAAAATTTGTCAGCAAAAAATCCAAGGACTTTCTTTAAATGAAGTGCCTACTGTCGCCTGTATCGAGTGGACTGATCCTTTGATGGTCGCGGCAAATTGGATTCCGGAATTAGTTAACTTAGCAGGAGGACAATCTCTATTTTGCGCTACAGGTCAGCCTTCTCGTCGCTTGCCGTGGGAAACACTATTAACAACCAATCCCGATGTAATTGTTTTTATACCTTGTGGCTTTGATTTAAATCGCACTCGCCAAGAAGCCAATTTGTTAACTCAACGTTCCGAGTGGGAAAAACTGCACGCGACCAAATCTGGTAGGGTCTATATCACCGATGGTAATTCTTACTTCAATCGTCCAGGGCCGCGACTTGTAGATTCTTTAGAAATTTTAGCAGAAATTTTGCATCCAGAAATTTTTGAATACGGCTACAAAGGAACTGGTTGGGAACCTTTGTAAAATATCGATACCAACTTTTCCGCATCGAACCTCAACCCGTCCCAATAGCTCTCGCTTAGGGACTTCACGTCATGTGCAACTTTACTCTCAAACCTAACCCCCAACCCCTTCCCTACTAGTGTTGGGGAGCAATAATCAAAGCCTCTCCCCGAAACGGGGAGAGGTTGGGAGAGGGGTTTTAAGAATAAGTTGCACAAAGATTTAAGCTTGCATTGGGATGCTCCCCAACTAAATGTCAGGTACTTGACAATCTGTTAGCTTTGAGCAACAGCCTCTTTCGCTAAGAACTTCTCTAATTCTGTCAGCGCATCAGCATCAACCTTAGTTTGCATTGGGCAGAACTTAGGCCCACACATTGAACAAAATTCAGCAGTTTTATAGATATCTGCTGGCAAAGTTTCATCGTGATATTCCTTAGCTCTTTCTGGGTCGAGTGATAATTCAAACTGACGGTTCCAATCAAAGTTGTAACGCGCCTTAGAAAGTTCATCGTCTCTATCCCTTGCACCAGGGCGATGTCTAGCAATATCAGCCGCATGAGCCGCTATTTTATAGGCAATCAACCCATTGCGCACGTCTTCGGCATTTGGTAGACCCAAATGTTCTTTGGGTGTCACATAGCACAGCATTGCAGTACCGTACCATCCAGCCATCGCTGCTCCAATGGCTGAAGTGATATGGTCATAACCGGGAGCAATGTCTGTCACCAATGGCCCCAACACATAGAAAGGTGCTTCAGAACACTCTTCCATCTGTTTACGGACGTTAAACTCAATTTGATCCATTGGGACGTGTCCAGGCCCTTCCACCATCACCTGTACATTATCTTCCCAGGCTTTGCGAGTTAGCTGTCCAAGGGTTTTCAATTCAGCTAATTGTGCTTCATCTGAAGCATCATGGGTGCAACCGGGACGCAGGGAATCTCCTAAACTGAATGAGACATCGTACTTTTTGAAAATCTCAATAATGTCTTGGAAGTGTGTATAAAGGGGGTTTTGTTTGTGGTGATGCAACATCCACCGCGCCAGAATACCGCCGCCACGAGAGACAATACCAGTGATACGGTTTCTCACCAAAGGCAAATGCTCAATCAAAATCCCAGCGTGGATAGTTTGATAGTCTACTCCTTGCTGGGCGTGCTTTTCGATGATATGGAGAAAATCATCAGCAGTCAGGTTCTCGATTGTGCCGTGGACGCTTTCTAAAGCTTGGTATACTGGCACCGTCCCAATCGGAACAGGAGAAGCCTTGATGATGGCGGTACGAATTTCATCCAAATTACCGCCGCCTGTAGACAAATCCATCACGGTATCAGCACCATACTTCACCGCCAGATTCAGCTTATCAACTTCTTCCTGAAGATTAGAAGAGTTGGGGGAAGCGCCGATATTAGCATTTACCTTACATTTAGAGGCGATGCCAATAGCCATCGGCTCTAGGTTAGTGTGATTAATATTAGCGGGGATAATCATTCGTCCCCGCGCCACTTCCTCACGAATGAGATCATCTGGGAGATTTTCTCGTTGGGCGACGTAGTACATTTCTTCGGTGATCACACCTTGGCGGGCGTAGTGCATTTGAGATACATTACCCTGCCCACGACGTTTAGCAACCCATTCTGTCCGCATATTGATGAAATTCCTAGATAAACAGCTTCCCTCCGCTGGTATTACCCAGACTCAGGTGTTAAGGGTGTGATCTCAGCCTGGCTATGTAGGCACCCCTAGCATGGATGTAGTGTAGCACCTTGGTTATGTCTGCGGGCAAGGGTGTTAACAATTTATGCGGTTTTTTCGGAGTCTGGCGATCGGGTTAATATCATTCGTGAGAGTTTAAGGTCATATACCATTTGTCAATAAGCAATCATACTTAAAATATTTTCGATACGGGTTCTACTTCGGGCAAGTTATACTCCTTGAGGAAGAGTTGCCAAGCTTTTTCGGCTGCTTGCTGGCGTAGTGGGTTTGCTTCAAGAATTGGTGGATAATTTTTCATCTTTTTTCTATATGTTATGTATTGGTCATCTCCGAAAATGAATGTAGAGACGTAGCACTGCCACGTCTCTACAAGGGTTCTGGGTAACACATATTTAATTTCTACCAGATGTCTATAAATTTGCTTTTAAATCAAGGCTTACAGGCACTTATAGCCTAAATTTTAGCAATCCGATCTAAAAGGCAGCGAATAATGACTGTTATGATTGCCTAGTAAGGGTTTTAAGGTATTTTTCTAGCTAATTTAGCACGCTAATTACGCAAGAGCCGATATTTTGTCATTCCAAAAATCTCCAACATAAGAATAGTCGCGATCGAGAGAACCTGATCCACCTCCAGAGAAATTGGGATCTACAAAAATTTCGATTGACATAATTAATGCTCCCAAATTTGAAAAGTATTTATTTTTGGCTGTTTTGGGTCAATATCAATTCATTGACAAGTCATTCAGAGCGGAATTAGATGGTGCGTTCGTTAACGCACCCTACGAAGGCAGCGATCGCTTTGCCGTGAAACCTGTCTCAATCTCAAAGAGATAGCAAGTAGTAACAGATGTAAATAAGCTTTTTCTGTTACTACTTACAATTCTTTAATTTAAAAGCACTCTATAGGTTGGAAGCTGACTAGCAAAAACATCTCCTTAATGAATGTGCGATCGCGATCGCGCGGATGTACTTGGGACGGCGGCGAAACTTCAATGGGCAGTCGTTTTGGGCGAGAGGGTACTTTGTTTGGACGGTCGGGCGAGACGAAGCGATGGTGCGGCAGTACATTCAGAATCCTCCTATCTTCAAGGTTGGATTTCTAGTACTGATCTCTCACCAAACAGATACTGCGGATTCATCACATATAATTATACTTTGGACAAATGCACTTCATTAGTTTTCAGGCATAGCTCAATCATTTACACGACAACGTAAGTAAGTTGGTGTTAAAAAATTAACCTATGCAACAAAGTGTAAAGTCATCAAAGAGCTTATAAATGAATCGTTTCAGGGTTTTTACAAAACTCAACATACCTTGGTTTTATCGTACCGACTTACTTAGTTAATTTTCAGCCCTCGCAAAGCATAAGCTGCATGAAAGCGTTTCTTCAATTGGTCTGAGATACTAAAGAGCATAATGGTTAGTTTAGTGTCTATATTTTGCTACAAATGTACAGAACGGGATTCCAGATTGATATTAGCAGTCTCAGTAGATTTGCGATAGTAGTTTGCTGAAGTCAATTGGCATTGCTGAATCAAAATATGAATCAGGCGATCGCTGCAATATGACCAGAACAGCCCTTGACAAATATTGAATTGTGTCATCACGTTTGTAAAGTTATATGAAGCTTACTCCCCTACCTAATTAAAAAGTTAGGGGTTGTTTGTTAGTTTGTTTACATTTATTTATATCCTTGCGCGTTACATTTCTTGACACAATTAGTTAACTGTCGTGTTGTAGCTACTGTTTTAAGAAGGATCTTTAATCTTCATCTGCTTCAATCTCTTTTAAAGTTTCGATATTGAGACATTGAGAACGAATCAATCTCTCGATTACTTCTGCTCTAGTTAGTTCCATTTTTTCAGCGATAGCATCAACAAGCTCAATTGCTGTTGGGGTCAACATGATTTGAACCCGTTGCTTGCTTTCACCCCATTTTCCAGGCTTAACTCGATAATCTTTCGCCACTAGCGTTTTAACCATATCAACACCTACACATATATTCAACCAAATCCATTGTATACACACTTAATGATGTGTGTATATATGTATTAGATTAGATGTAGCAAAAAACAAAAGGCGACCGCGCCAGTCTCGCAAACTTAGCGATCGCCTTTTTAAACACCCACCATAAAGATGGAGTAATACCAATCATGACACACACTATCTACAGTCAACAACGGCTACAACAGAAATCCATAGCACGCCTCAAGCAAATCTACAGCGAAATCGCTTGTACAGTCGAAGTAATCGACAAACGCTGCAAGGATGCATGGATAAACGCAATCATCGCTCACCAATCCGCCCACCCTGAAAAATTCATCACCCCAGCGAACATAGCACTGACACCCATAGAAATCAGCTTTTACGACCACGAATACTATGCCGGGGATAAGTTGATCGCTGCAATCCATTACGACGACGACCTGACGCGACCTTGGGTAGTAATGGTGAACAACAAGGAAGTCCATCGTGCTTCTACGAACATACTTTGTCACCATTACATCTGCTCACATTACAAAGATGGTTCTTTACCAGCCCAGGAACAAAACGCTACAGACACGAATAGCACGACTGGTAACGCAATCAAGGCGGAGATATTCAAAGAGTGCGAGAAATACGGCTTTGAAATCCTCCACGATGGCATTTACAACAACGAGGTGAAACTGGGCGAAGTCGGATTCAGTGGCGGTACTTGGTGGGTAGTGGGTGCAGCAGAGCAGAAGCGCGTCCTTTGCCAGTCTGCCCTTGTTGCTGTTTTTAATGTTGTTCCATGAGAAACGAGCTTTTGGGATATTATGCTTCTGCGATCGCTTTTAAAATCTCAACTTTCAACCTCTGAACTCGGAAATCTAACCTTTTTGCTCGAACGTTGAGCCTTTGAACTCCAAAAATAAAGCTCAGAACTGGAAATGTCATGCTTTTAACTCCAAAATTCAAATTCTGAGCTTCAAAGTTGCACCTCAAAACGCTATAGCGGTTGCTGACGAATTATCTCTACCGTTTGACCGCATTTCTTTAGAAATGATTTTTCGTGGTTTGTACCATTTTAGTGTTGCCTATGATAAAGGCACAGCCGAAGACCCTATTAAGTATTTCGCTGCCAAAGAAAATCAAGATTTAGGGGTCGTCAAAGCGCTCCGAAAACCAGTCTCCAAGCTGGATTTATCGCCTTTTCCTGCACCCTCACGGACATTTGTGCAATTATCTTAACCTCTCACTGATGAGATGCGGTAGGTTATCGGACGCAGGTTGTAGAAAATTCTGGGCGGGTGGTTAATTATATTTATGATAATCTCGACCGACTCACTCAAGAGAAAATTACTGACTCGACAAATGGCGATCGCACTATTGACTATACCTTTGACCTAGTTGGCAACCGTTTAAGCAGGACTGACTCTGCTGAGGGGCTAACTACTTATGTTTACGACGGCAATAATCGCCTAACTTCTTTATCTCAAGGAACTAAAGTTACCCAGTTTACTTACGACAACAATGGCTCTATGAAGAGTCGCAGTGATGGAACACAGACTGTTACCTACGACTGGATTAACGATGGCGAGAATCGTTTGGTTGGTGTTACCACTACTAATACTAACGGAACTTCACACCAGCAATATATCTACGACGCATCGGGCGATCGCGTTGTTAGTATTGCTGATGGGGTAAGAACCAACTATTTGGTAGACCCAATGCGTGGTGTTTCTCAGGTGTTACTTGAATATGACGCTAATGGTCAAGTTACTGCTGAGTATACTTACGGACTGGGTTTAATTAAGAGCGATCGCAGTGGCAATGAGAATTACTATCACACTGATGGCTTGGGTTCTACTCGCGTATTAACAAATGCGACGGGGCATGTTGTTAATAGTTATACCTACGACGCTTATGGGCGTTTGCTGTCTAGTACGGGAACTTCCTCTAATTCCTATCAGTTTGCTGGAGAGCAACGCGATCGCCAGACTGGTTTAGATTATCTCAGAGCTAGGTATTATGACGCTGATTTAGGGCGGTTTATTTCCAAGGATGGCTTTGCTGGGTTTATGGATGACCCGATGAGCCAGAACAGTTATCAGTATGCTGATGCCAATCCGGTCAATTTCATTGACCCGACTGGATATAATAGCACGATGGCAGATTTGAGTGCTGCTTTCTCCATTATTGGTACATTAGCTGCGATAACAGGTGTCGGTGCTGGTGCTGGTTATTTGACTGGATCTGCATTGAATGGAGCCAGTGGCGAAGACTTGCTGAATCTGACTGACCAGTGGGTGGCTGGGTTTGCTAATGCAACACTTCATCCTGGACTTTCGCCTGCTCCGTCACGACACGGGAGCAGTGCTCCAAAGTTAGGTGCTTAAAATTCGGGTGCTAAATCACCTATTTAGGGTTGCGTAGGCGCAGCCCAACCTAGGC
>NZ_JAIVFV010000158.1 GCF_020829445.1 Nostoc sp. CHAB 5836 | reverse complement strand
GCATCACCCTCCACCCATTTCGCTGTGTTTGATGCGGCAGCGATCGCTTGACCATTCGCTCACTATTCATTGATGAAAAGCTGTAATCTTTATCTGGCAAGCATTTCGGCTTTTCTTAGTGCCATTCGGTGCATAAACCAAACGCAATTCTGTGCCATTGCACAATAGCCCAGTATAAACTTTTGTTTCTTTTAAAAGGCGCTCAAACTTAGATTGGGGGCTGGCGTGCCAACCAGTAGATTTATTATCCTCCGCGCCTGCATTGTCAAGTTCAGTACCATCAGGAAGCATCTGTACCAGCATCATCCAGTTGCCATTAGGGTCGGGTACAGCATACGTGGGTGTCAAAACTTCGTTGTAATCTAGGAGTGCGATCGCTAATTCCTCTGGACTGGCAACTAAATCTTCTGCCTGCCAACCTAAAACATTGATAGTAAAAGCAGGAAAGTCGTCAATTCCAAAGGTTTCCTTGCCTATATCAGCAGAGAGGGGTTCACGTCTGGCAACTGTAGCGAGTGTTTGTTGCAGTTCCACCACATTGCGGTTAACCACAGCTTGGGCTGCTGACAATGCAGGGGGAGACACCACCAACCCCACAGGCTGGAGAAAGCCTAACCATTCTTTATGTAACCGAATTTCTGGATCGTTTGCCATTGTTTATACTCCCTCTAGCCGGAAATCGGCCATAAATAAATTACGCCGACTGGCTCAACTCGCACTGCTTTCACTTTGTAGGCGGCTTCAATCCGGGCTGGTTCTGAAATTAGTTCCACAGCGATCGCTTGAAGGCGTTTTTCCCAATGGCGACGGTCTGCATCCAAAGGGTGACACCATTCTCTCTAGCTACAGTTATACCCTGGACAAAGTAGGCAACCGCACCAAAGTTGTTGAACACAATGGCCGTAGCGTTGATTATACTTACGATGATCTGTATCGGTTGAATCAAGAAAAAATTACTGATGCGATTAATGGAAATCGATTGTATGGTTACACCTACGATAAAGTAGGCAATCGCAAGACCAAGAGTGAAACTGTTAATGGTGCAACAACGGTTACTAATTATGCCTATGATGCCAATGACCGATTGTTAGATGAGACTATTAATCAACAGATAGTTGCAAATTATACCTATGATCATAATGGCAACACTTTAACCAAGACCGAAAACGGCATTACAACTGAATACACTTGGGATTATGAAAATCGTTTGATTGCGGCAATAGTGAAAGATGCTAATGGTGCAACACAGCAATCGATGCAGTATCGGTACAACGATAGTGGTATTCGGGTTGCATCAACAGTTGGTGGTGTTGAAACGCGATATTTAATTGATGAAATGCAGCCGTATGCACAGGTTTTGCAAGAATATTCTCCTAATGGTGCTGTGCAGGTGGAGTATGTTTACGGTAATGATTTGATTGCTCAGGAGAAAGGTAGCGATCGCACTTTCTACCACGTTGATGGTTTGGGTAGTACAAGGGTGTTGACTGATGTGAGCGGTAGTATTGTTAGTACGTATAATTATGAGGCTTATGGGGAATTAATTAACTCTACTGGTGGGGTAGAGAATAAATACCTGTTTGCTGGCGAACAATTTGATGAGGCGTTAGGAGATTATTATAATCGGGCGAGATATTATAACCCTAATACCGGACGGTTTACTAGGAGGGATGATTATCAGGGTAGGCTAGGTGAACCTTTGACGCTGCATAAGTATATTTATGCTAATGGTAATCCGGCTTCCTTCACTGATCCTAGTGGATTTTATTCTATAGCAGAGTCGTCTGCTGCTTTTTCTATAGAATCAACCTTGGCAGCGACCGCTTACATAATGTTCACAACCAAATCTTATCAACCGGAACGGCTTGGTGGGTTTAGTGAAGATGAACGACCGAGAACTATACTAGATGGACTACTCGCCTGGAGAAATACATGGGCCCCAGAAACTTTAGGTGGATTTGCTGGAAATTCACAACCTAATTTTAACAATCATACAGGTCACTCAAGTCGTGACATAAATAGCTTAATTAAATATCTTTTTAATATTGATAACCCAGAAGAATTAGCTTATACCATTGCATATGGTCACGCCTGGAATCCAGAGCGAAGATTTGAATGGGAGCAATTGGGTATAAATGATAAAGATGAATTAGCAGAATATATTCTTGATATCATCACAACTGGATATGTAAAAAAGAAAGAAAGAAGTGATAAAACCACTATTTATCTTGGAGCAGACGGTACGATTGTCATTGATAATCCTAGAGATCCTGACGGTGGTACAGCTTTTAATCGCAACATACAAGACAGGAGTGATACGGCATCTAGAGAATACTTTGATAGACAACCGGGCAAATTGAAAGACTAAGTTTAAAGAGAATCGATGAGGATATATTATGAAGGTCATCACAATAACATATCAAAAAGCTGAGATTGAATTGTCAATTCAAGAATTAGAAATTTTTAGCAATGCTCTTACGGAAGATCAGAATGCCCTAACAGAATTTGAGTTTGAAACAAGATTAGGTGTATCTTATAGACAAGCTAGCGGTTTCTTAGAGTCTCTTATTAAAGAGATTGGGCAGTCAGCTCAAAGCTTCATGAATATTAGCTGCTCCTTATATGAAATCACTTTACTAAACAATTTGCTAAATGAAGTCTGTTTTGGCATAACCTTGCATGACTTTGAAACAAAAGTAGGAATGCCGAAAGAACAAGTAAAACAAGTTTTAGATTCTATAAATCAAGTAATGAATCAAATGGAATCAATTCGTGAAGATAGAAAAATTTTAGCCATGCCATCTCAATCAGATTTTATACAATCAGAGAAAAAATGTTGTCTAGAAGCTGATGGATACCTAGTTACTTTTTATTTTAAAAAACTTGTTTCTATTAAAAATAGTGTTGGGATATTTATCGTTTTAAACTTTGCCTCAACTGACTTTATTCAATTTGTTATCAGTTCTGTCCCAAAAACAATTTCTTTTGAAGATTTAGGCAATTTTATAAAAGAACTTGATAAATATACCGCATTGACAGAACAAGATATTAAAGGTTCAGCAATTCCTTTTCAAATTTTTAAAAGTAGTCTTTTTCAAGTTCAGGTTATAGAAAGAGGTGTTACCTCAAATAGTGAGGAATATCTTAATCTTAACTTTATGCTTAGTTCGGCTCAAGCTAGAGGTAATATTATGCAACCTTTTATAGGTGTTCAAGGAGCGGTTGCATTAACTAATCTTCGCACATTCATATTATCAATGCGAGAAGTACTAATTGATCTGTCAAAGTAAACTAAATTGGAGAGAAGTTTTTCGCGGATAAGATTAGGGAGCGGTAATCTATGAAAGGTTAAAATAAAATGCTCATTATTGACCTTGAAACCAGGATTCTGCCGCGAATTCGCCGCAAGTTTGAGTTTCTGCATCCGCTCCGATCGCATATTTGACGCTCCTCCGTTTCGGACAACTCCTCTACTTCAGCAGCAGTAACCGTAATCGATCGCCCTTAGCCTCGGAAACTTCGGAAGCATCGCTTAAAAAATTAAGTAATCACAGATTTAGTGACTACTTAAAAATCTCACACCGAGCTAGCTTTCAATCAAGAAAAACATCTAGAATAAAGTGGCATACGTTAAAAACGCTTCACCCCCTGTCAAGAGGGGGTGAAGTTTTCATTATTTGAACCATGTTGTCGATTTGAGATGACATAGCTTTTAACCGACTTTTAAGTTGCTCATTCTCTTTTGCCAGCTCGGTTGTAACTCCCCCACGACTTGTTTCAAGGCTTCCACATCCTCAACTAGCTTGACTATATCCACTACATTACTGCGGACTATCATCTCGCCGACATAATTCCTCATGTGATTTTCGATATCTTCCGTAACCGATATACCGGCTTCTTTCAATTTTATTTTGTACTTCTCGTATAACTCGGCATCTATCTTGATACCTAGCTGGGCAGTTCGGCCTTGCGTCTCAGGCTTTTTGTTCGCGGGCATATTTTTCTGTTGGTCTTTATCAACAATATACTCTTTATCCAGATTTATGTCTGTAAAGCTTATTGTAAGCCAACTTAATCATCTAGATTTTTATATTTACAAAAAACTAGATTGTTTGCTAGATTATATCTAGAAAGCAAAAAGACGACCGCCGTCCGTGGAAAGAATGCGATCGCCTTTTATAACACCTTCACCATAAAGATGGAGTACTACTAATCATGACACACGCCACTTACACAGCACAACAGCTAAAACACAAATCCATAGCACGCCTGAAGCAAATCTACAGCGAAATCGCTTGTACAGTCGAAGTCGCAGACAAACGCTGCAAGGATGGATGGATTAGGGCGATCGCCGATTACCAATCCGCCCACCCTGAGCAATTCATCACCCCTGCCTCAATACCACTGACACCCATCGAAATCTCGTTCTACGACCACGAATACTACGCCGGGGATAAGTTGATCGCCGCAATCCATTACGACGACGACCTGACGCAACCTTGGGTGGTAATGGTGAACAGCAAGGAAATCCACCGTGCTTCTACGAATATACTTTGTCATCATTACATCTGCTCACATTACAAAGATCGCTCTTTACCAGTGCAAGAGCAAAACGCTACAGATACTAATGGTAGTACTGAAAAGGAAATCATGTGCCAGATTTTCAACGAGTGCGAGAAATACGGCTTTGAAATCCTCCACGATGGGATTTACAACAACGACGTGAAACTGGGCGAAGTCGGATTCAGTGGCGGTACTTGGTGGGTAGTGGGTGCTACAGAGCAGGAGCGCGTCGCCTGTCAGTCTGTGCTTGTTGCTGTTTGGCAGTTAGCAGTCGCACAAACCCCACGCCATACAGAATTGTTAAACCGCCGATTTGAGATGTTAACCCCGATGAATAGCAGTATTTACGGGAGTATAAACGAGTTTTTGAACTAATGGCGGCGTAATTCTTGGGCTTCGCCTGGGAAAAGGTTAAAGGGGAACGGTTAAAGGGAAATTTCTTCATTCCCTTCCCCTTTACCCTTTCCCCCTTACTCCGATTATTTCCCTTCATTGCAATTAAATCAATGCAACCAACAATCACGATACCCAAACATTGGGAATATCCGCGCTTTGCTTTGGAACAACGTACACAACAATTCGCAATTCGCAGTTCGCAATTCGCAATTATCTTTAACTGCGAATTGCGAATTGCGAATTGGTAATTGTTTTGGTTGGCGCTATGCGCTGATGCCTCGGAAAAATTCTGACGAATTATTCCACTTTGAAGAGAATCAAATCCAACTGCTCTCCCCGCAGGAATTAGTCTCACAAATCACCGCAGAGATTGAGCAATATCAAAGTCAAATTGTTATTTTGCAACAACAGTTAGCCGCAATCAGAGGGGGTAACCCAAATGCCTAATACGGTTGACAGCAACTTTGACCGGAGAGCGAATCACCTGCTGCGTTTGATTCAGCTTTGTGGGGGTTGCGTTCCTCTGCACTCTCTCCAATTCCAAGTTTCCAATTCAGTTATTCAAACACTGCTGGATAGAGATTTTTTCAATCCATATCACATAGTTTTTGTCAAGCTCAATTTTAGATCAGTGAAATCAGGAGCTGAAATTGAACTAGCTTACTTGATATCAAATACCTTTTAATCTTAGAGGATGTTTGAAAAGTCTTTTTGTCGGTATCAAAAGTTCTAGATCCCTCTAAATCCCCCGACAAATTGGGGGACTTTGATTCCGGTTCCCCCTTTTTTAAGGGGAGCGACTGGCGTGGGTTAGGGGGGATCTAAAAGTAATTAAAATCACAGCGAAAAACTTTTCAAACAACCTCTAAGTAGATCAACGCTTTCTCTTGCCTCGCCCTTGATGATGCAACTGCTTACGGACGACGTACTCGTGCGGGGAGATACTCAACTGCTCACGACAGTGGCAATTGGGGTGATTGTGATGAATCTCATTAGAAGTGTAATTTCAGTAGGCCGAAAAGTTTTTCAGAAGCCTCACCAGTCCTTGATTTTCGCTTTGGAACACCAAAAGACGAAATCAGCTTCTAAGGAGCGTTTCAAGAACTTTTATTCTGAGTAGACCCAGAGAGCGATGGCTTCAGGTGGTGATCGCCAGATCCCAACCATCGACCCAAACCCTTATTCTTTCGTCAATTTCCAAAAGTTTTCGGTCTACTGAAATTGTCCTTGGTTTAGTGTCTCGATCAACATACAAATTAATCTAAAAATATTTTATGTCTCAACATTTCGTAAAGTGCTTCATCGCTGTATTAGGTCCCAGAGTTTCTAGTATCCCACTTGCATTTCCCGAGTGCTTGGGGTGGGAGGCAAATGTAGAAGTCGAGTTGAGTTCATCCAAAATTCTCTCATTCGGAGAAACACAGTCAACATTATCAATCTCATTAAGCGTATCCAGTAAAACTTGGATCAAAGGGCGACCTTTTCTATTGTCAGGCAATGATCAACGTTATGACTGGAATCACAATAATACAAGAGCTTTAGAAACCGCCTTAACTAACCTAGATGGCAAATTCTCACTAGTCAGCCTCAATCCATCCGGTTCTCTAATCTGTGCGACAGATTTGATCGGAGCAGGATCGTTATTTTATGCTGAAAACGAAGGGCATTTGTTTGTTAGTTCTCACCTTGGCACACTCATATTCGCACTTGGAAAGCCTTACGAAGATGATCCGGAAGGAATCGCATCGATACTTATGTCATGTGCATCAATTGACGGCTCTACTCCTGTGCGTGGCATCCGTCGATTAATGCATGGGCAATACTTAATCGCTACTTGGAATAATGGCAGTTATTGTGAAAACCTTAACTGGTCGATCAAGCGTTATGCAGAACTTGAGACGACCCTAATAGAAGATTCAGGTACAAATAATACACCTGACAACGCTATTGTACAGCTAGATCAGATATTTTCTGAATCACTAACTCGCGAATTTGACGGTGATAGAGCAAACGTTATGCTTTCTGGAGGTCGTGACTCCAAAGCTATCGTACTCGGTCTCAAAAAGCGTAAACACATCAGAATCGATGCGATGACTTACGGCGAGAGAAATTCCTCAGACCGTCGTAGAGCAACAATACTTGCCTCAGAATTAGGCATAAACCATCATCTCATTCCATATGATGATTGGAGAGTGGAAACCTATGCGGACAAAGTTATCGCTTTGATGGGGGGCGCTATTGGCTTTCAGGTCATACACATGGTAACTGGCTTTGATTATGCCCGCCAGATGACTCAGCACACGACTGTGGGGTTCCTTGGCGACGCACTGACTGGTAACCATTTACCGCATCAAGCCGATATAGATTTTAACAGTGTTCTGAAAATTATCTGTCACAAACTCTGGGAAAAAGATTATGACGCTGATATTCACCAGTCCTTTCCTACTGAGGTTAACAAATTGATCACCAAGCTTATGGAGCGTTATAACTCAATGGTTGATTTGGCTCCTTACCAGCGTGCCATACTTCTCGATTTGTCCATTCGCCAGGGAACTTGGATATCCTCTGCTTTTGATATGGCGGAATACTTTGTAGAAATAAGTTATCCATTTTATTACCGACCACTCATGAAGTTTTTAATTAACCAGCCGTTCTCAATGCTTCAAGATCAAAAGCTTTATGATCAGTGGCTTAGGAGAGCTTACTTAGAGACCTCTCCATTGATTTTTGTTCAGCTAAACACATTTATGAGTAAAGTCATGCGACGTTTAAAATTGACTAGATTTGCAGAAGTCAACGGAAACTTGGATTGGAAAAAGCGTATAGAATATTCACGACCATGGCTAAAAGAAAAGATCGAATCATTTCAAGGTACTAGTAGATTGCAAACCGTATGCCATGAATCTTTCAAAAAATGGAATAAAAATTCTGTACCCATTATGCTACTGGGTTTAGCAATTAATGAAGCCAAAACATTAGGTATTCCAAGTAAAAAATGATCCTTGAAAAAGGCAGTTCTTGCTGGAGGCAGAGGGCAGGAGAAACAATTAGGCGGGGTCTGAATCCCCGCCTAATTGTAAGCGCCGTGTAGACGGCGGGGTTTTAGACCCTTGTTCCCTACGGTCACCCGCATTGGGCAGGAGTCAGTATTCCCTCCTGCCTCCTGTCTCCTGCCCTCTGCCTCTCCTGATAAAATTGGGGTAGTCAGAGAATAATCAGTGTGCAATACGTTTTATATCTTTAAAATCAATCATCCAACTAACTGATAGCCTAAAGTTGTTGTATGAACCTATCCCACTAATAAGATTTGTGGTACAAGGCTTAAGCTGATTAAGAAGTAAAAACGAAAAATCAAGCTTTTTAAGCATATTTTACGAAAAGAAGTAGAGATTTTTAGAATAGTGGGATAGATTCATATAAAGACAGGACAAAGCTCTCTGGGAGCGAGCGCAGACAATTTATGCCGGAGGTAAGCTGTTACGCTTTTAATTTGCACAAACAGCATTTCCCTTATTTTTTATCGTACAGGGGTCAAACTTACCAAACAAGCAATGGCAGAAGTCGAAAAGCAGATTCAACGTGTGCAAAAATAAATAATCTGGCTGCCTTTAGTTTGGAATATCAAGGCTAAATACTCTAATTTTTTCGATTATATCATGAAATCACCTCAACAGTCATCAAACTTACGACAGAAAGCTGTTAAAAGTCTAGTCTGGTCTGCTATCGAAAGTTGGGGACGCCAAGCAGTCTCTTTAGTTGTTTTCTTTGCCCTAGCTCGTTTACTTAGTCCAGAAAGTTTTGGTTTAGTTGCTTTAGCATCTATTTTTATTGGATTTCTGCAAGTTTTTGTTGACCAAGGCTTTTCTATAGCAATTATCCAGCGTCGAGAGATAGATGCAGAACATTTGGATACTGCATTCTGGACTACTTTAGGAATCAGTATACTCTTAACACTATCAAGTATTGCGTGTGCTGGATTAGTAGCTGATTTATTTCACCAGCCGCAGATATTACCAATTATTAGATACTTATCTATAACATTCGTATTCACTGGTTTAAGCAGTGTGCAACAAGCAGTTCTTGAGCGTCAGTTTGATTTCAAAAATTTAGCAATACGCTCACTAATAGCAGTGATAATCGGTGGAATAGTTGGTGTGGTTATGGCTTTCTTAGACTTTGGAGTTTGGAGTCTTGTAGGTCAACAACTATCCAGTAGTTTTGTGCAGGTGTTAATCTTGTGGCGAGTTAGCGATTGGCGACCAACATTGAAAGTTTCAGCTACACATGCTAAAGAACTTTTTGCTTTTGGTGTTAATGTATCTGCGTTTAATATACTCACCTTTTTTAGTCGCCGCTCAGATGATTTACTAATTGGCTACTTTCTTGGACCCGTTGCATTAGGTTATTATTCGATTGCTTATCGAATACTGTTAGTAATGACAGAAGTTTTAATTAGTACAACAACCAAGGTTGCATTACCAATATTTTCTAGGTTACAGGAAGAACCAGAACAGTTAAGAAACACCTTCTATAGCGCTATTCAGTTTGTAAGTGTTATTGCTTTTCCTTTGTTTCTTTGTGTACCAGTCTTGGCACCCGAATTAGTAAAAGTTTTATTTGGTGAGCAGTGGTATCAAAGTATCGCCGTAATGCAAGTCCTATCGTTTATTGGACCTATTCACGTAATTCTCTACTATCACGGTGCTGTAACTACGGCGTTGGGTAAACCTTCGTGGAGGCTATGGATACAAGTGATAAATACAGTTGCTAATGTCATTGCTTTTGCTTTGGTAGTTCGATTGGGTATTGTAGCTGTTGCATTTGCTTATGTAGTTCGTTCCTATCTACTCTTACCTATTTCATTAGTAGTTATTAAAAAACTCGTTCGGATTAATTTAAGTCACTATCTGGGTTTATTGATAATACCTTTAGTAGCTACAACTGTAATGGCTGGTTGTATGTTAGCAATTAAATATTTATTGGGAACATTTATTGAAGCACGGTTCTTACTAGCTATTTCACTCTTATTCGGTATGTTGAGTTATGTTTTGACTCTCTCCGTAATATCACCAAAGCTTTTCAGGAAGATACTTGATTTAGTTAAAAGTATAAATATTAAAATTAGTAAGAAAGTATAGCAATTCAGAATCAGTCCTGAGAAAATACGGGTGAAGCGGCTGCCAGCGATTGCCCCATCGCTCGAACGCACCTATTGATTATCATGCAAAAGGGGGGTGAGAGAGGCTTTCAACGAAGAGGCTCTTGGTTGGGGGCTATTAGCGGGGGGGAATGACCCCTGACTCCTGCCGTGGAATGAAGGGGGGAACATGGGTCTGAGTCCCCCACTTCAAAAAGCGTGGTTTTCGTTCAGGTGGGGTCGAATCCCCACCTGAACTATCCCCCTTGCTCCCTGCTAAGAGCTCCCCTGCTTCTTTTTCAAGGGTAGGTGTTTAAAAATTAGGCAGAGGAGAAGGTGATTTGGGAAACACTGAGTTCTGGAGTAAATGTAGGCCAGGGTTGAGGAAAAAAACCACCCTGTGGTAATGTCAAATGATTGAGAAATGCGGCTTTAATAACTAAATAGCCACGTGGAAAACAACTCAACCAACGATTTTTCTGCCTATGTTTCAAATTCCGTCTGGCAATATGATTTGGGGGTAACTCATCCACACTGCTGATGGGCTGATTGGCATCAACGGCACCGCCAACACTGACTTGCCATAAAATAGCGATCGCGATGGCTGCGCCAACGTTAAGGGCGAACGCTAACCCTAGTCGTTCAGCTCGTTTGGGATGAATCATCTTAGTTTGATGCCATGCCAAACCACCGCGTTTACCATCCTTAAACATACACTCAATCCAAGAACGCATTGAATACCAACAAGCATCCGCCACTTCAGGAGATAAATCCGTGACAATTAGCACTGCGTGTCGGTATAATCTTCATCCCAACGTCCTACAAGTGTGCATTCAATTGAATTGGTTTTGAAACAAGTTACCAATCCTTTCCATTGAGTACCAACTTTTGCCACTAAGGAGGTGAGCAAACACCACTCTTGTTGCCCATGATGTTGGAATTGACCTTGTTGGTTAATTCGCATAAATGGATGCCAACCCACAGACTTAATTTGGTTGTAAAGCCACTAATAAGTGTCCGGTTTCATGGAGGATGGTGGTGAGGAGGTCGTATTTGCCTACTGCGTCGCCTGTGGTGGCGCGGAGTGCTGTGTCAGCTAGGGTTTGGGCGAATTCGCTGTTGTCAAGTGGAGTGGGGTCGATGAACCACAAGTAGCCGTTAGCGTCGTCGTCGATGAGGATTGTGCCACCGTTGGGACGATCGTATTGGTCGAATTGGGTGATTTGGGCTTCGGCTAGTTGTCCTGTGGGGAGGTCGGTGATTTGGAAGTTAATGTTGAAAGTGGGACAGCAACCGGCTGGTGCCACTTCGCCTGAAGCCTTGATTTGTTGGATTTGTAATTGTAAAGTGGCGATCGCTTGCATCATTTTTTGACAGATAATTATCATCCGACGCTGGAGATAGACAGGTTTCAAAAAATCTGTCCATGAAAAATCGATTTCAACTCATAAATCTAGCTGAAAATATAACCAAACTTGTAGTTTTTTTTTATAAAAAACTTTATCCTCCTCTTTCAATATATTGACATTTTTCAACTAGAGTTTACTTTTTTAAAGGGAACATATTCCCTCAAAATAAATGAAAAAAATCCGACCAATCTTTAAGCCATAAAACTACCGGAAGAACCGAAATTATTAGAGAACCTTTTGAATTTTTCAGCACAAAACCTAGAAGAAAAAGTGGCGACAGAACATTTATCTGTGCTTGGTAAACCCTGGTATTGTGGTAACCCTTTTACTCCAGTCCTGAAATTTCCTCCTTTATTTTTCTCTTTTTGGGTTACCATAGTTAACCATAAGTTACCATGTAATAGTGTTAAATTACAAACCCGCCTTACCTATTTGGTTGGGGCGGGTCTTCCTTTGCTACTTGTTGTATCTGTTTTAGTTTTTGCCTCAGGAGGCGATTCTCGTCCCTGAGGCGATTAATTCCCCCGATCGGGCTTGCTTTAGTTCCTTAATTTCCTCTTCCAGTCTTTGCAGGCGAGTGTTAATATCGCTTTCTATTTCCAACTCTCCACCGATAAATTGCGAAACTAATGCCAATAAGGCCTGGGATTCAGTTTTTCCTGACTTCCTAGCTCTTTCGTTAAAAGCATCTTTTACGGTTTGTGTAACGCGCACCGCTAGACGTTTGTCTGCTTTTTCCTCTGTATTCATACTTCTATTGTCTATTAACTCCATCTGTTTACCAACGTGGTAAACACGAGCATAGCACTGTCAACAAGAATATTCTGCTTTTTGGTAACCAATGGTTACCATGTATTTGGGAACAAAACAAAAGACGACCGCTACTGTCTGGAAAACTTCTGCGATCGCCCTTTGTCAAAAACCTAACTCCATATAGAGGCAGGAGATCCTCATTATGACGCATTCAACCTATACAGAGCAAGCACCCTCAAGCTTCAAGCTAAATCAAACACTAGTTGCCAATGCTCCTTCCAAAGACGAGCAAGTAATAGCCCAAGCAGAACTAAACCACCACCTTGCAACCCAAGGCGAAGCTGTAGCCCCTACCCTTGACCCCCTGACTGCTCGTGACCGCCGCATCATTGGCGAGATAATTCAGGCGAAACCTGAATCAGTTCGCACCATCTGGATTGAAGGTGGCATCACTGTATGGGTGCAGTTCCTCAATGGCGGACGTTTAGCCTTTGATCGGAATTGGTTCGCTTTAAGAGTGCAAGAGGTAAAAGCGACCTTACCAGAAGAGGCTCTTGGGCAGGGGGCAGGGTGCAAGGGAGAGAATCTTTCCCCCTTGCACCCCGCACCCTGCTCGTTGTCCTCTTCCCCTGCTGAGAACGCAATCATGTGCCAGATTTTCAACGAGTGCGAAAAGTACGGGTTTGGTGTGATTCGTTAGTCAGAAACTATTACCCATAAGGGTTCTGGGGGATTGACTGCTAGGCTCAAGCCTAGATAACGAATGGCACTAAGAAAAGCCGAAACACTTGTGGTTAAGCAGTTTGCAAAAGATTTCGTAATTCGTGCCGGGGTTTGGTCATCAAGGGATAAATTTTTGGGCGACGTAAAAGGACTCGTGGTTCACTTCTTGCGGGGCGTAGTTTACCGCCGCAGGCATCGCTCACAGCTTTGTGAGCAATAACCTTAAGTAAAGTACGGTAAATTTGGAGACGTTTTGTTGAAATTGCTGCTAATAATTCGGGAATAAAGTTATTTAAATGATGACGAGTGCCTTGGAGTGACAGGCGTAAGGGGGGAGTACTGTAAGTAGTTCCTGCCGACCACATCAAACTACGCAATAGATTCTAAGCAAGCAAATAAACATAAATTTCTTTGCGAACCATAGAGGGAGTTTTACAGCGCAAAACATCCATCCCCAGAGTAGTTTTTATATGTCTTAAATCTAATTCAACATCCCAACGTTTACCGTAAAGCCCAACAATTTCCAGAGTAGAATAAATTGTTGTATTTAAGAGAGTAGTAATTAAACTAACTCGTTCAGTGCGAAAACCAGGAACAACAATATAATAATAAATCTCTCGCACAGTTATGGTTAATGGTAAAGCATCAAATTCATCTTTACTTAATCCTTTTGGGCATTTTTTAGGTTTAAACCAAGTTACCAACTTGTCACAGGCTCCAACAATTTTGCCTTTTTGCATGGATGTTATTCGAGCTTGATGTTTACGGAAAACTACATCACAATTAAGTTTTTTAACAGCGACTATATCAGCGTAAGCGCAAAACGCTCTATCTCCTAAAAGGATATCTAATGGATTAAGAAACTGATATAGTTTTCTAGCTAATTTAATATCATGAGTGTTCAAAACGTCTATAGCTAGAGCAACAGCAGCTCCTGTCGCTAAACTAAATATCACACCAATTTTCGCAATTGGGAATCCACATCCCGGCTTTTGACTACTTGGCTGAGGGTAGGCTTTCTGATTTTCTACAGTGTCAGGCATTGATACGGTAGACCCATCTATTACCTTCACATTTCGACCACACCATAAATATTCTGTCGTCACTTTTTCTTCTAAATTATGTGCCGCTTTTTGAAAAAGCTTTTCTAATAATTTCTCTGGTAATCTCGACCGTGCGTGTCTTTAAGCACTTGGATCAGTAGAGGGAATTTCTACTATTTGTCCTGCCAAATGAGCAATTATTTTACTCACTGCATTGTGGCAACTTTTATCAGTATCTAAAACTTGAGATAAAAACGCCCATAGAGTTACTATAGGGTCAAATAATCGCTTCTTATATCTAATTTTTAGTTCCGCAATGGCTTGCTCAATTACAGATTCTGGTAATAGCTCTTTAAAAGGCAATCCTAAACTTTGATTAAATTTATCAAGAGAGAATTTGTACTCGTAGTGTCACAGTGATAATAGTTATATTTGCTTGCTCGTCTTCAAGAAAGTATTTCATGAACGAGTAAGCTTTTCCTATTCTTATAATTTTTGGACAGCCCGTGCATCATCGCCCCATCCATGAAGCTCTATCTGATCCGGGAGCGATCGCTCCACCTGCCCACTCACTGTTCATTGATTAAAAGTTGAAATCCTTACCTCATATAGCTTATAGCTTTTCTTAGTGCCATTCGGTAGAATTCCCTTTTAGCAATACTTTTGAGACAGGAAATGCCTACCTTGATGGAAAAAAATATAGATGCAACTTTAGATTTAGCGAAATCATTGAAAGACTTTGAAGCTCAGATTACTATCGCACCTTTTTTGGCTGACCTCACTTTGGAGCATTGCTCCCGATGGAATCTGCAATGCAATGGCTTAGGATAACTATTACCTTTTTAGTCAGGCGATCGCATTGCTCCCCCCAAAAGCTTACCCCTTGATGACGAAACCTCGGCATGAATTACGAAAACAATTGCAGACTGCTTAAACCGCAAGGGTTCCGGCTTTTCAAGCGTGCCATTCGACTCTCTATCAAAAGCTACTTCTATCTAATGCCCCTTCAAACTCTTTCAAAGCTTGTACAGTTCCTACTTGCCAAGCTCGTTCAACTGTAGCAGCAATAATTTGAGTTAGAGGGATATTTGGAAAGTTAGGACTGTTATCAGATTCGATGTAATGTCCATCCCTGAGTAAATAAATCCTCAGCTTTTTACTATCGTAAATCCATAGTTCTGGAACAGCGATCGCTTCGTAAGCATCAAGAGTTGTTTTTGATGTCACATCTGTTTCAATTGCCAAATCAGGAGGTGGATCATCTGGTTCTAGTTTGCCACGACCAATCATTCTTTGGTAATTCTGGATGTAGAAGCAAGCATCTGGTTCTACCCCCGCTATATTTTCCCGCTTGAAGGTGGTTGAACCGAAGGGTTCATAACTTTTAAGTGCAATCTTCAGCAAGATTTTTACAATATCCGAAATCAAGTCCTTTGATTTTTCGTGTTCGGGTAGAGGAACCATAATTTCTAACGTAGACTTGCTGTAAGCAACTCGTAGCGATCGCTTTTCCCCCAGTTCTTGCAAAATAGACTCATATTCTTCCCAACTCATATCCTGGATATTCACTGTACTACCAGGCGCTAGCCGCATTTGGCTAACAGGTTTAACAACAAGGGATACAGCAGTCATAAGCATTTTCCTTATACAGGAACTATTCTGAAACTTGAGGCTGGATTAGCTTTAGCGTAACCGGCATCAGATCGCTTTAATCCCATACTCGCTCTCAATTGAGCAAATTTACTAGTTGATCCTCAATGTTCAGGGGGAAAGGGAAACTTTTCAACACCCTCAACACTTGCAAAATTTCCTCAA
>NZ_JAIVFV010000157.1 GCF_020829445.1 Nostoc sp. CHAB 5836 | reverse complement strand
GTAGTTTATATTACTATACCTTGGGGTTCTGGTGGCTATGCTTTTTTTTTGCTGGTAACTATAAACAAGATTAATCATTTATTCGCGTAATACATACGCGAACACTTCTTTTTTGTCCAAAGTCCAAATTGTATAGCTGCCTTTTTTTAGTCTAACTATTGTGGTCAAATCTAAAAAATCTTCAAAAGCTGATACCTGTTGTTTTTTTGGGGGATTCTTGATTTTTACCATGATTGAGGCAGTTTTTTAGGAGAGCTTCTTTTTTTCTCTTCTGGTGAAGAGTATTTGATGTATCCTCTTGACCATGTTGGAACTTTGGGAAATACTCTAGACCAAAATAAATACGGTCTTTTTCCGGATAGAATTAAAACTGTAGCACTAGCCCAAACGCCTATTAATATGCTCCAGATTATTCCGAAAGTTAGTAGAGAGGCTAAGAAAAAACCGATGCCGAATGACAATAAAGATATTGCAAATTGGAATCCTGTTAAAATCCCTATTGATGCATTTTGACCTAGTGATTGATTAACTTGTTTAAGTTCTGGCTGTTGTTTCATTAAATCGGGAACTCTTAGTTTGGGCAGTTCTTGCAGGGAGCAGGGGGCAGGGGGCAGGGGAAATGGAAAAAGAACCAATAAAAAGTCATGAAGACTTGGAAGTATATAAAATGGCATTTGATGTAGCCATGAAAATTTTTAAATTATCTAAGAAATTTCCTGTTGAAGAACGTTATTCTAAAATTTTTCAAATTCGTCGTTCATCTCGTTCCGTTTGTGCAAATCTGGCAGAAGCATGGAGAAAAAGAGGAAGGGGTGCAGGGTGCGGGGAGCAAGGGAGAACTAGAAAAAGAAAATTAATTACCCCTGCCCCCTGCCCCCTGCCCCCTGCCCCCTGCTCCTTTCTCCCTGCCCCCTGCCCCCTTCATTTAACACGCTGCTGTAATTCCTGCAAAAAGAATACTCTGACCGATGTAGAGTATCAAAGTCACAAAAAATAGACCAATGGGCTGTTGTACCATCTGGGTAATTTCTTGCCCGTCTCCGATTGCACTAACAACCTTTACTCCCGATACTATAAAGTAAGCGAACAACACAACTGTAATCGCAGCATTCAGCACTCCGGGAAGTGCGTTGATTACGGCGTTCCCCGCAGCCCCAGCAGAGGCAAACATACACGTTAGGGCTACCTGAGTTGGCGCAAACAAACCAAATGCGAAAGAGGGCATTGTTTGACCACAGATAATTAAAGTTGTACCAGCAGCTATAATTTGATGCTGATATTTCCGCCCTAATTTTCCTATTGCTTTCGCTACAATTTGGGTTGGTGTTTTTCGGACTGGATTATTCGATGTCAAGACAATTGCTCCTTTTTTCATTGTTCTATCTAAAAATCACATTTTCACTCTTTGTTCAAACTCTTATAACTTCTAATTACGAAAAAAAGGGAAGAGGGAACTCTTAACTCTTAACAGAATCAACTAAACTTTCAGAGTTGAAAGCGAGCATCAACGGTTCGACTTCGCTCATCGTTGACCCTGAGCGAAGTCGTTGGCGCAGCCTCTCGTAGAGAAGGGTCAGCCCGTTAAGTGCGGGACGCACTCGCGTTCGGGAAAGTCACGCATTCACGCATTCAAAAAATCAAAATTGTTTTGAGAGGCGCAGCCCGAAAAACAACTCTGGTACAAGATCAATCTCACTATGAGTAAGGGTGGGTATAAATCAGTTATCAGTTATCAATTAACAGTTATCAGTTGTCACAGTAACTCTCTCGGAGATTTAACCACGACACCAAACACGCCATGCAAGAGTTCTGGGGAACTCTAACTCAATAGGGAAAAATTAACTGATAATGCGGATACTTGATAACTGTTAACTGATAACTGTTAACTGTTAACTGATTTATACCTGCCTTTTTTGTGGTGGGGAAGGGGGCATTTTACCCTGTTAGGAAATATTTATAGGTAAAACGCAACTATTTTTTTTCCTTCGCGTTCCCACTTCTCATTCAAAAGCCAGCAAGTTGTATGAACAATCTTCATTGGATTTCGATGCTTCTTTCCACCCCGGAACCAGCTTCGGACAGTATCGTAACTTTCGTATCCTAATACGAACGCCATCTCTTCATAAGTTAGCTTCCACTTCTTCTTAAACTCTACTGGGTGCATAGTATTTACAAAAAAAAAGGGAACAGGGAGCAGGGAACAGGGAACAGGGAACTCTTAACAGAAGAAACAAAAGTTGCTGAGTTGAAAGCGAGCGTCAACGGTGAGCGAAGTCGAACCGTTGACCCTGAGTGAAGTCGTTGGCGCAGCCTCTCGTAGAGAAGGGTCAAAAAATCAAAATTGCTTTGAGAGGCGCAGCCCGAAAAACAACTCTGGTACAAGATCAATCTCACCATGAGTAAGAGTGGGTTTCACTGTTCCCTGTTCCCTCTTCCCTCTGAATTGATACTTGCATGGAGGAACTTCTGAAATATTTATAACATAATTAGTTAGGAAATTCTTCAGATTCTGGGCTTGAAATATCCCAATATAATATTGGAAATAGTCGAAGGAAGTCGAACGCGAAGAGCGTCTCGTTGGCGCAGCCTCTCGTAGAGAAGAGAGGTATTACGAATTACGAATTATTTTGCCCATATACACTGAAAAAACATTTGGATGCTCTCGACTAATTTACCGGATGATATAATCCCGTGTTTTCGTGAAATTCCCAGCCTAACCCTGCTCTATCTTTGCCCTTACACCATGCTACAAAAAGCGGTGCGGGGAGTTTAATTCGCTCTTTGCGTACAGTTTCAATACTCACACCAAGTCTAGTAGATAAACCTTCTTCTGTTAGCGGTTGCATTCGCGGACTTTGCCCACGATAGGATGAATTGTTGTACGATTTATTGCCGCGCCCTTGTTGGTTGTTGAGATAGTTTTGAATTTTGATAATTGCCTCAGCCAACTGTGTCATTCGGGCTGTGATCCCTTCCACTTTTTGTGATAAATCGGCTATATTATGGATTGTTGTGCTTTGGTTGCTATTAGATTCACTCTTTAACTGTGATTCGAGCTTGTCAAGTCTTGAGCAAATGGCTAATATCGTTTCATTGGTCTGGTGAGCGTTACTATTGTTATAAGCCTTGTACTCCTCAACACTTGCTTTAATCGACCAGTCCAGGCGTTTATCTAAATTTAAGCCACCAGTTGTATCAAGCTTATCTACAGAATCATCTAAGTACAGTTCGATAAATTGGGTCAGCGTGGCTGTTGCTGTCGTGCCTAAAAAGTTGCAACGGGCGATAAACTGCGACCACATTTTTTGGTCACAGTTAAAAGATGCCAGTTTCTTGTTTTTCCCTGTTTGGCTCATGTCTAGGTAAACGGGATTGTCCCCAATAAAGGTGAGCGCGTCATCTACCTTGATCGCTACCTTGACAGTATCATTTGGGAGCGCAGGAGTGCCAGCTATTTTTTGGATTACTCTTACCCCTTATCAATTCCCGCATCAATCATTTTTGCCAATGATTCGGCATTGAATCGAGTGAGCGATTCTGCAAGCTGTTGAAAATAACGATACTGCTCATCTGCATAATCGCCAGGCTCCAGTTCTAAAAGTTCACAAAACTTGAAATAATCTGTTTGCCAATTAAATTCACCAATAGCGGTAGCGAATCTTTCTGCCAAATCCTGCGATTCTTTACTTGCGGCTGCGGGACTACCGTTGTAATTATAGGTATTACTACGGTCAGTCATTTTTTGGCGTTAATAGTAATTCTGTATTATTAACGATTTTATCCCAGGCTTAAACACTTAGAGGATTGCTTTATCCAATTTTTCATCACCTTAAAACTGTTTTGTTCTAATCGCTGATAGGATGATTAACCATCGGGGGTAGTGCAAGGGGTGAAAATTGACCGTCACGGAAAGGCAAAAGTCCTAACGCCTGAAGAAATCGGGCGCCTGTTTACTTCGGGGTTGACCACAGTTCGAGATCGAACACTCGGTGCGGTGATGCTGTACACGGGTTGCCGCGTCAATGAAGCAGTCACCTTGAAAATTAAAGATGTTTATAACAGCCAGGGACGGATCAGAGCAGAGCTGATCATCCGCAAAGGGAACAGCAAGGGGAAGTTAGCTACCCGCAGCATTCCGATTTTGGAGGAACTAAGGTGCTTCCTAGCTACTTACAAACCGACAAACTCCCGTGACGGTTTTTTGTTTCCTGGTCGATGGGGGCGTGGTCATTTGCACCCGGAATATGCAAGCCTGATCTTCCGAAAAGCTTGCTCCCGAGTGGACATTGAGGGAGCAAGCACCCACAGTTGTCGGAGAACTGCACTTACTCTCATGAGCAATGCCTCTATTCCATTGCGAGTCATCCAAGAAATTAGCGGACATCGCAATTTGGAGCAACTGCAAAATTATCTGGAGGTGGAACCATCCCAAGTACGGGGTGCGATCGCGGCGTTGTCGATGCTCTCACCGATAGTGAGCAGCAGTAATTTTGACAATGAGAGTGCGAATAACACTAACTTCGTCTCGGAGTGATAGATCAGGAAATACCATTTAGTTGATCTAGACAGCGACATTGCCAGATAAAGACTATAAGGATTTTCCCAAAAAGTCATTTACAATTCCATCGGCAACATTTCAAGGGAAAGCAACTGATAATTTAGGAGGCACACATTGCTCAATTTTACGTAGCTCAGTCGCGGCGTAGGCTTTATCCCGACATCGGCAACACCTCTTCAGAGAGCTTTTGCGTAAAATTCCGGGACTGCTGCCACGACTTGTCGTAACTGATCAAGAGCGATGTCTACGACGGGCTATTCGGCGTCGCTGAACAATTAAATCACTTTCTTGCACTCTTTAGCCTATTGAGGTTGCCAGAATCGCAACTCGTTCCGAAAATACCTACTTGTTTTTTTTACCTTCATTCTGACAATGATCCCAAGCAACCAGCACCTCATCTTCGCCAAAATCTTCCACGACTTCACCCCTGGCGTTATATAAGGTGTAGTACGGATCAGCGTAAGCAACGATAGAACCGACTTGGATCACCGGAGGTGATTGTGCTTTTTCTAGAGCCGCAATTAAATCAATCTCTTGGGTAGTTAATTCCGCCCAGTAGTCAATTTTAATTACCTCATATTCTTGGGCAACATCCCAAAACTCCTGCCACGTACACCCAGGTTTTGCAAGCACTGCCCTAATATCACTAATAGCCACAGGCAACATTTGTAATTGTTCCATCCTTGTTGCGATCGCAATTGGTGTCGGCTCACTCCCCAGAATGAGAGCCGCAGCAGCGAGAGCTTGGGTATTGTTCATCACGGTAGCAAGATTGCCCAAAGCCATACCCATCAAGCGTAAGCATTCGGTGGCATTCTCTTTTGGTGGTTCTTTTGCAAGCGCTCGCAGATCGATGGTTCTTGAGAGCGAGCGCTTAACTTCCTTGTTCAACGCTTTAGTGGCCTGCTTGTTAAGAGTATTTCCCCACTGTTGCTCAGGGCGTTCCTGTACGGCATTTTCCAAATCCTGGATACGTTGCTGTAGCTGTTGATTCTCAGTTTCCAGTTTCCTCAAACCCTCCATTTCAACTAGCCGCTGCTGCAACTGGATGTTTTGCTCCTTCTGCTGCTTGAACAGTTGTTGTAAGGATTGGAGTTGTTCTTTTACCTGTGCTTCGGCTCTGGCGGTAGCCTCAACTTGCAAGCCAATCCTGATATCTTGCTCCAGTCGCTCTAACTCAAGCTTGTGTTGCTCTTTGAGAAATGCGATGCTTTCAATATTTTCAGGAACCAATGGTTCCTGAACTTTTTTGCGTGGTGTTGGAGGAACCAATTTTTTAGCGGCGGCAGCGAAATCTGATTCACTGGGTGAGGGGTTTTCTGACAATGCAAGAGCTACAGCAGCTTTAAGTTTTTCTGGTTCCTTGGCTAACCGTACTAGTTGACGGGCTTGGCGCTCATTTTTAATATGTTCACCAAATTCGCCAGCTGCCTCAATGACTTTCTTTGCCCCCAGTAGTTGATTAATCCTCCGATAACCGCCCCAGGCGGATAATTCGCTTTGGCAGTATTCTGAAAAAGTTTTGTACCCAGCGTCTAGGTACACCTGCTGTTCTCGCATCATCAGAATTTCATCCACTGCCTGGGACTCGAATCGGTCGATGGCGGTAAAGCTTTCCTTGATACTGCTGTTGAGATTGCTGTAATCAAGTGCTGATGTTTGTTCTCTATCTAAAGTCAGCATGGTATCACCTCCAATCGCATCAGTTCATTGCCAGGGAGTGGGCAGAGAAAATGCTTTAGTTCCGACTCGATGTTCTCCAAGATGACAACAGCTTTTTTCACCCCATTCTCATAAACAAACCTAGCGACAACCCCAACTTTTTCATGTTGCTTACTCCCAGGGAAATTAACCCGCACCCTTGCACATGGAGTAATTTCTGGCGTGGATGCTTCCGGTTCTTTCAACTGGTTTAAGACAGTTTCAACTACTGGCGAACATCGGTGAGAGTGGTCAAGTTTACCGACCGAGGCAAAACCCACGCCCTGGTCAGTTTTTGACTCTAGGGAATCGGAGAGTGCATTGCCAGCAATTTCCGACGAATGTGTAGTTTCAATAATAACTTTCTCACTACGGAGGCAATTTGCATCTTCTGGAACTGTCACCGGTGACAGTCTATCTACTGGTGACAGGGATTTCCCTTGCTGTTCAGGAATTCCAGCTATTGTCACACTGTCACCATCATTAAGACTATTACTTGAATTGGGGGAGAATATTTCTGGGACAGAGGTATTGATTGGTAATTCCTGTGACTGCCCGACTGGGTCTGGTGGATGTGGATTATTTGGGGATAAAAATGCTACAAATTTAATTTGTCTACCCAGCTTGATAACCGTACCTTTCCCCATCTGCTCTAGTTTGCCGAACAGTTCAGCAGTGTAGGCAGTCACATTCCTGAATGCCTCTTTGGCACGAGACTGAATTGCTTTAATATTTCTGTAAGCATCTCTAGTGCTAATTCCATCTACGTGTTTGGTGAGAGCTGCATCCCAAATTTTCAGCAACACAGAACTAATATCGTCACTTTCGGTAGTTATTTCCTGAACCACATGAAAAGCACTGCGGTAGTATTGGGCGAATAACACCGCTCTAGATAATGTTTCTGTTTGGATTTGCCAGAAATTACTAGAATCGCGATCGCAATAACAGTCGATCAAGTGCAAAGCCAGGGCAATTCTCAATAATTGCGTTGGCAGTTTAAACATCCACGCCCTGATTGCTGGTTGTGTAGTTGCCCATGCAAGTTGTCCAATTTCCTGACATAGCTTTGTATAATAGGCATCAGCGCTGGCTGATAGCTTGACTACACCCATTGGGCAATTCTCCAGCCAGTCATAAAAAGGTGGTAACTTTTCAGCTAATACACAGTATCCTTTTACGCGCTTTGGCATGAGTGCGTTAGCTTTGGCGACTAGGAACCGTGCCAGCATCCCCTGTGAATCTTCTGGATCTTTGAAGATTTTGCGGAACATTCCAGGCTGAATCCCACCCGTGAGTGAGAGGGCTGTTTCTTCTACTACATAAGAGTCAACTTGGCTTACTCGGTCAACTTGGGCTGGCGCACCATCCCAGAGTTTGAGTAAGCATTCTAACCCTTCATTTTCTCCCTTGCCAAATTGTCCAAAGGATTTGAATAAACCTGCCAGTTCATCCCTCGCCCACAGCACACCATTATCAAATTGCTCTGACAATCGTTTGGTGACGGCCTGAATTGTCGCCATTTCAAACATATATTTACGTTCCAACGGATAGGGAGCGGATTCTTCACCATCACGCCGATTTTGATAAGCTTTTACTTCCTTCTCATACTGTCTACGCGCTTCAATTTGTTTGCGTTTAATTGGTGTCAGCACCAAACTGTCGGCTCTGGTTTTTCCTCCCCCTGATTCCAATACTGTGGCCGTCCACGCGATCGCGGGGATCGAATGAGATTCCACATTTAACTTCAATCGCTTGCCCACCAGTGACAGAATCGCAGCCAGTAATGGTTGCCAAATCACTATCGGCTCAATGTTGAGGATTTCTGCATCGTGGATTATGTCTGCTGCCATGTTGGGCAAGGCTTTATTAAAATCCAACTTGGCATTATGCCAGTTAATCAAGTTATCCAGCCGGATTTCATCTTCGGGCTGGACTTCATCCATTCTGGTTCTGACTGAAGATACTATTTGGTCAAGCGCAGCTTTTTTGACAAATGTACTATCTAGAATCTCTCCTAACTTTTGCGTTTCTTCGTAGTCAGTTAACCCAGATGACAGAATCTTGGTGACAGTGTTGACAGTTGATGTAATCATGTCTGGGACTCGATTAGAACTGTCAACATTTTTAGTACTGTCACCGGTGACACTTGCTGTTTTTCTGTCATTAACCTGTGATTGTTGAGAATTAATTGACTGTTGTCGCTGCCACGATTTTATACAGTTTTCTAAGGCTTCGTCTGTAAGTGTGGCAGTTGGGTTATCTTTTTGGGCTGACCTCCAAATTGAAGAAGCTTCCCTCTTATCAAGTGGGGGAGAACAACGAGCGCAGTATTCATCAAATAATATTCTGGGTTCTCCACTAAATCTATGCCCCAGGTGGCTTAGTCGGTTAGCTGTGCCAATTAGGTTACGTGCAAGTTTTGCACCAAAACTATTTCTTTCTCCAAGACCTGCTCCACTGTCAATTAATGATCTGTCTGTTTTGGTTAGGCAACATAAGAGCGGCACGTCACCACTTGATATATATAGTGGAATCGACGGAGTAACTACCTTCTGTTGAGGGATAATTGTCCTTAATTCGTCGTAACCATAGCGAATACCCGTTTTGAGAATGATTGCGCTTTGCCCGTTAGGTACGTTATTTGCTCCAAAGTGCCAACACCCCGCCAGCCGCATTACCCGTGATGGATTTTTTAAACTGCGATCGCCGTCGGCATACTCTAATAAGTCAGTTTGCAATCCCCGCCATAAGTCTGGGCTGATTGGTTCATTTAATATCCAGTAGCTATGAATTGATTTCCCGCCTGTGTCTATCTGCAAGCTGGGTTCTGGCAGTTCTAGCGATCCCCACAATTCCCGTTGCAATTCTTTGTGGAGATTGTCATGCTCGTAAAAGATGGTGCGGCAATTGGTCACATCTTTGTCACTGTGTCCACCACCGTTGACTACTAAGTAAACACCTCTGCCATCTGACTGCCAAGCGGTGACTGTCCTGATTAGCTGTTTGAGATTGCGTACTTCTGCACTCCTGCCTTTATCCTCATTCTTACGTGGGTCATCGCTGGGGTAAAAACTCCGCAGGTAGACTCTATCTCCTCCCTTGTAGCCCAGCGCTTCTAAATGTTGCGCTATTTGATCGCGGTCTATGGCTAAATTATTCTGGACAATTTCTCTGCTAAACACGGTATATTCCCCTGAATTGTTGGTTTTTCAAGTTCAGAGGGGGTTGCATCAGTTATCAGTCAACAGTTAACAGTTATCTAATCTTGGACTTTACTCAATACTGCGTAGGTTTTGCCTCTTTTGGCCATTATAGACAACGATATTTCAAGGCTTTCAGCCTATTTGATTTTCGGAACCGAGCAGTATTGGGACTCTATTCCCAACTGATAATGCGGATACTTGATAACTGGTAACTGTTATTCGCGCTGCTACTTCTTTTGGCTACAAAATTCGGGATATTTCTTAATCAAACTTAATGTTACAGAAACTTCAAATTTCGACACCAAAAACAGACCGTAAGAACTTGCAATAGTTCTGCGGCAACTCTATAATAGAGTTTGCAGCGTGGCAAAAACTCTCGGACAAATTTAGTGGAATCAAAGTCGCCAAACTAAAAATGCCACTTATTTGTTCCTTCGAGATCAACCCCGCTCTTTAAAAAAAAGGATGAATTTTACGAACAGACAAAGCGCTTACTCCTCAGTGGCGCTTTGTGCTTTAGATTTTTTGATGCTCTCACTTTCATATTTTCCTTCATTTGATTAGCTTGGTTATCTTAGCTCTCAATGCTTTCAGACTTTAAGCTTGATATAAATAGAGCGATGCAGATGTTACAGTCAAATTCAAAAAGTGATCTGAATATATTGAACATCGCCTACTTAGAGTTGTTTAATTTTGAGCGTTGCTTTGAGTTCTTGCGTAATTATACTATCTTTGGCAATCTCCTAAAACTTTTATAGATTTAGTACGTACTTCAACTAAGATATAGCAGTATGGTAATACAATAGCAACTCCAACTGTTAAGATTCGTGAAGGCTAAAATATACATACAGAAGTTTGCAAGTAAGCGAGGTAGAAAATGCAGGACTCAAAATCAGATAAGTAGTCATCCCAAATTAAATATACATTCAGTAGATCACAAAGTTTTTTATGACCTGTGCCAGATGGACATTTCAACAAAACACCCAGACACTAGAAAATCAGCGATCAATCAGCATTTCAGGCGAGACCGTAAGTTGGGAGCAAAGCGTAGGCGCAGCCCGTCGTAGACATCGCGCTGAAACCAAGGCTGCTTCCCAAAAATTCCCGATGGCTAAAACGCTTATTATTGCCTGAGTTTCTGAAAGTTTGTGATCTACTGACATTGTAATTGCGAGTGTAGTGTACTCCTGCAAAGAAGCAAGTTATGCGGAAGTCTCGCAGAGAAGCGAAACGAAGTAATTGCAAGGCTTTGGAATTTGGAACTGCTTAGTTTCAGTTGGCAATGACATAAATATTTTTGCATACTCAGTTATAAAAAGTTTCTAGCTCCTGCCTGCTGCCTCCAAACCTACAAAATCGCACTGCTCCCAACTGAACTGTATTGCTGTATAAATAGGGGATAGTAGACTATGCAAGCTTTTTAAAATATCATCTGCGAGAAAGTGTATACTTTTTCTTTTGTGAAATTAATAAAAAACAGCACTCAAGGGAGCTTAATAAAAGGTGAATGCTAAAGAAGCTATCCAAATCATAGATGACTTAGTGTTCGGAAAACAAGGTAGGTGGCTAGAGGAGCCAGAAAAAATTGTGCTTAGATCAGCTTGGCTTGATCTGGATTACAAGGACGTAGCAGAAAATAGTCTCTATGACATTAATCTTTTGCAGCGGCGTGTAGCACCTAAACTGTGGGTACTATTAACAGGGATATTAGGGAATGGAGAAAAAGTCACTAAGAAACGACTGCGGGGGATTGTAGAAAAACAGATAGTACTACCTGATAAGGAACCAGCAAAATGGAATGAAGCTGCTGGTGATCTACCCATACTCACAGGAAATCTGCCTGAAATATCTAATTTTTACGGTCGAACTCCTGAACTAGCAATGCTAAAAGAATTGATAGCTCAAGAGCGTTGTGTAGCAATTATAGGGACGGCAGGAATTGGGAAAAGTGCTTTAGTTGCTAAATTAGTTCAAGCTTTGCGTATGGGGTCGTATGAGTTTAATGGTTTTATTTGGAAATCAATTTCGTATAGTCCATTACTTACAGATTTAGTTGCTGACCTGCTTAGAATTTTAGCTTATTCAGAAAAACAGGAGTTAGATTTACCAGAATCCATCCAAGCTAGGATATCTAAATTGTTTGACTACCTGCGTTCACGTCGTTATTTGGTGATTTTAGACTCAGCAGAGTCTTTATTGCAGGGAGATAGAAATACCAGTTCAAATGCCTACGGTAAGCACTATGCAGAGTATGGGACGTTCTTTAATAGAGTGATAGAGGAACAGCATCAAAGTTGTTTCCTACTAACCAGCCGTGAACCATTTATTGATTTTAATCGCCTACAAAAAAAGGGACAACCAGTTAGGACGTTAAAACTTGAAGGTTTGGGAAAGGAAGCTTTAGAAATTTTTCGTTTCCACGGTTTAACTGATGAGGATAAGTGGGGAGATTTAATTCAAACTTATCGTGGAAATCCTTTATCTTTAAATATTTTAGCGGATAAAATTCAAAAAATTTGCGGTGGAAGTGTAGAGAAATTTTTAAATTTTCAGACTGTATTGATGACAGATATATTTCAAGATAGTTTAGATGAATTGTTTGAAGATAAAGGTCGTCTAACTATTTTAGAGAAACAGATTATGTTCCATTTAGCAGAACAACTAACTAAAGAGTCTGGTAATTCAATTGAATTGACCGGATTACTTAAACAATTTAAGGAGAGACAACAGAATGAGGTAACAACCTCAGAAGTACTTGAAGCTATAGAGGCTTTATATACACGTTCTTTAATTGAGCAAGAAATTAATGATAGTAAAGAAGTACTGTTGAGTTTAGAACCTCAAGTTATAAAGTATGTTTGTAGCTATGCTTTAAAATTAGTTCAAAATACAGTTTATGATTTTAAATCAGCTTAATTATATTCTTAACTTAAGAGTGTGAGTTATTGTATAAATCCTAGGTGTAAACAGCGACAAAACCCTGATGATAGCATGAGATGCCTTAATTGCGGAACGGAACTGCTGATTGAGCATCGGTTTAGGTTAATTAAGCCATTACGCCCTTTAGACTTCCGTTACAATAGAGAAATTTTTGAAGTAGTGGACGATAAAGGCATCCACAAGGTAATGAAGGTTTTGAAATCGCAGGAATCTAAAGAAATCGAGTTATTGGAACGAGAAACGCTGACGCTTCAATTGTTCGACCATCCAGGGATTCCTAGAGTTATAGACGATTTATTAACTGTTATTCCTGAAAAAAGTTATCGGACACTGCATTGCTTAGTCATGCAGAAATTTGAGGGGCAGGATTTAGAAGAATGGGCGAAAGCTAATGGAAGAATCTCTCAAGCTTTAGCTCTGGATTGGCTTATACAACTAGTAAAAATTCTCGATGAAGTACACCGGAGTGGTTTTTTTCATAGAGATATTAAACCTTCCAATATTATTCTTCAACCTGATGGTCAGTTGGGCTTAATTGATTTTGGTGCAGTCCGACAAGTAACTGGTACTTATCTAACGAAAGTTAGTGGAAGTGGGGGGAATGATATGGGGCTTGGTCATCATGAAATTACAGCAATTGTAACGCCTGGCTTTAGTCCCCTAGAACAAATTAACGGGCAAGCGTTACCGCAATCAGATTTCTATGCTTTAGGGCGAACATTAGCATATTTAGTAACTGGAAGTCATGTAATTAATCTGCCAACAGACCCAAAAACAACAAGACTTATTTGGAGAAATAAAGCACGACAGATTGAAAAACCCTTGGCTGACTTGTTAGATGAATTAATGTCTCCGGCTCCAGGGAAACGTCCACCATCTACACAAGTAATTTTACAGCGTTTGCAGGAATTACCGTTGAAGTTGAAGCTAAACCGAGCTGTTCAATCTAGTTTATTTAAATGGTTAGGAAGCGGATTATTTGTAGTAATACTTTTTGCTATTTCTCAAGGAACTTATTTAGCTTTATCTAGTTACTACTTTTATCAAGCTGGGCAACAGGATGAGCCAAAAGTCGCGAGAAAATATTATGAATTAGCAGCAAAATACAATCCAAAAAATGAAAAAATCTACAATAATTTAGCAGTAGCTTGTCAGCAGATACAAGACTTGAAGTGTGCAAGTGACAACTATGAAAAAGCTTTAAGTTTCAGACCCGACGGTTGGGAAGTACACTATAATTTGGGAAATTTTTACGACGAACAAGATCAATACGACCTAGCAGAGCAGCAGTATAAATTAGCAATTCAGTACAGTAACAACCAAGCAATGAATGCTGTCAGCAATTTATCACGGTTGAAAAATAGACAAGGGAAATATTCAGAGGCTGCAACACTTGCAGTTGAAGGATTAAAATACACTTCTTATCCTAAATGGCAAGCTGGGTTGTACAAAAATTTAGGCTGGGCGAGATTTAAGCAGCAGCGTTCTGCAGAAGCCAAAGAATACTTACAAAAATCGGTGAAATTAGATCCTCAAAGAGTAGATGCTTATTGCTTGTTAGCACAGACACAAGAAGCATTAGGTGATTTCAAGTATGCACAAGCATACTGGGAGATTTGCTTAATGGAAAATAGTGTAAATTCATCTCTGCCAGAAGTGCAAGGATGGAGGCAGAAAATATTACAGAGGATTTTTTCTTGAAATTGACGAAAATCCTTGAATTTGGTTAAGCTACTAATAATTAAGTAGGTCGGCGGAAATAATTATCGTTGGGATAAGGCAGGGGGCTATTAGCTATTAGCTGGGGGAAAAAGGGTTTGACTGGAGTTTACTTTTGTTCACACAGTTTGGTTTGATAAGAGGCAGGGGGCTATTAGCTATTAGCTGGGGGAACTAAAGGCACAAACCTCACCTGCAAGTGGCGTGATTTTTCCCCCTGCTACCTTGCTCGCGATCTCCCCTGCTTTTTGATTGTGCCGACTTACTTATCTGATTAGAGAATATCTCATAAATGTGATGCAGACTGTACTAAAATCAGCAAATAGAACAAAAAAGTGTATCCCAATTCAAGTAGCAGCAATTGCATCAACATTGTTATGTTCAAATTTGGGTGCATCGGGACAAACTCAACGGATAGCAACACAAAATTTCCAATCTGGTGGATGTGAGCCAATTGCCAAAATCATCGAAGGCGATCGCCATTGGCCAAAATTGAGCAAAGTTTGTAAGTCAGCTCAAATTAATCCAGAGCCAGGGGCTACAGTAGAAGTTTTTTGCTATCTAAGGGGAAGTATTTTACAAGTTTCTGCTGGCACTATTGGCGCTCAATGCTTACCGCCTTCTGCAAGGGAGAAAAGTGGTTGTAGTTTACAAAATGAACACAATTGCATCAATATTAAAGGACCAAACTCAGATCCAGATGCGCCGAAATTAATTACCCCTTACGGAGTTACGAGTATCAATCCCCGTCCGATGCTGTCCTGGGCTACGACACCGGGAGCTAGTAGCTACATAGTGCAAGTAGAGGGCATAGGAGTAAGTTGGTCGTTGTCAGTTCCAAATACGCGATTACCATACCCGAAAGATCAGCCAGCATTGCAGACGGGAAATGTTTATGACGTAAATATAATTACCAAGCGAGGAGAGAAGTTCATTGCAAGTCAGAGTCTCTTGGTGTTATTACCAGAAGACAGAGCGCAGCAGGTAGCGACAACAATCAAGCGTCTTCAAACTCTGCAAGAGTCCCCAGATGAATTGGCGATCGATATGGATGCTGTATACAATGGACAAGGGTTGATAGATGAGTCCATTGCGGTGTTATCTGCACGAACTAAAGTAAGTTCTCAAAACCCAGCTATTTATCGATTGTTAGGCGAACGCTACCTACAGGGTAATTCAGTATTTGCTGCTAGTAGTGCATACAAGAGTGCGATCGCGTTAGCCCAAAAACTGAACAATACCGACGAATTAGCCAAGGCACAAGCTGGAGCAGAAATTGCGGCTATTGCTGTCAGTGGGACGAAAACTGATCCATAAGTGGAAGCATAAGTTGTCCTAAACACTCGTTGGAGAATCTAATTAAGTGTATTTTTATTGCCCACTTTTTGACAAGCTCTCTAGTTTCACAGTAGAATCAAGGAATTAGAAGCATAAGTTGTCCAAAATCAATTAGAAGCATAAACAGGTTTTGACAGACAACTTATGCTTCCACTGACAATTGCTCAAAACCAACTACCAACAAGAATAAAAGCCGCCCAATAATATGGGTGGGAGTAGTTATTGCTGGATATTAGGCTTAACTGTGCTTGTCTTAATGCCTCAGCTTTAGTTAGACCATTTTTCAAGTTCTGATAAAACTCTCCGATGAGTTGGGCAGTAGATTCGTCATCTAAGTACCTATGCAAAATAAATTGTATATTATGGAAATAGTAATGTAAAATATCTTCTTGGTCACAAGAAGGTCAAAAAAATGCGATTTATTAAAGATTTAACTATTGATACAATCAAATTACTTA